>JBPCWJ010000245.1:0-3149 GCA_051009635.1 Rhizobiaceae bacterium | reverse complement strand
ACCATAGCGTCACGCGCTTCCTACTATTTCAGCAAGGATCTGCCGCAATATCGAGGGGAATTGGTGCTGTTGATGATGGCCGGATTTATCGGGACGTTGGGAAGCGAACTTTTGGTGCCGGTTCTAGATAGATCAGGGGCAGACTTTAGCGCTGTACCGGGATGGCTCCTGCTGATCGGTCTGGTCTGGTTTATTCCGTTAACGGGTCAATTCGGTATGAATCCAATCCTTACGGTCTCCCTGATTGCGCCCCTGCTTCCGGAAGCTGCATCAATCGGCGTTTCCCCAGCGGCCATGGTAACCGCGATCACTGCAGGCTGGGCACTCGGCGGAGCAAGTTCTCCCTATACAGCGACGACGCTTCTCGTCGGTTCATTTGGAGGAATTAGCGCAACCCATGTGGGTATTAAATGGAATGGAAGCTATACGATAATATGCGCGGTCTTGTTATCAGCCTGGGTGGCATATCTGGCATTGAAATAAGTTGTTGGTCCTGATTGAGATTGAAATTTCCTGGTCCTAATCACAAACCATGACGCGTTGTTTTCTTATTCCCCAAAACTGAAAATTGCATTCATAGACATCGCCACGCCTGGTACGCCGGTCAATCACTGAGATATTCGGATCGCCTGTTGCCGCCCGTACAGCGTCGCTAACCCTGCCACCAAACCAAAAATGCGGATGAAGGAGACGGTCCAACTCTTCCTGAGCGTAGTAGTCCTCCGGATAATCATCATAATCAATTTTTTGGACAAGCTGCCTATCGGCATTCAAAAACATACTGGCTTGAGAATAAGGTTGAGCTTGCACGCCGCTCGAAAATGCGGCCAAAACTGCGAACACTCCTGCTGTCTTGAGCAACTGTCTCGCATGTTTGGCCATTGGCATCTCCTGTTATACCCCAAGGTAAGAACCCACGAATGATATAGAAACTGTATCAGCCGACGACAATGGTACGGTCTGGAACAAGGAATTCAGTGCTTTCTGCCACGATCATCTACCAACAATGATGTAGCCGCGGGTTTTGGAAAAATTATCGGTATCGATTGTGTTCATTGCCGAGAACAAGGTTTCAGCCTCGACCCATACCGGCGGATACTTATAGCGCGAGACATCAAGGATCAGGAACCTGTCGGTATCTTCATCATAGGCTCCGAGTGGTGAGATGTGGCCACCCTTTTCCTGCCCAATCTCCTTGCGCCGATAGTTTACAAGGACAAATTTCTCGTCATCATCCAGGACTTGCGAAGCAATCTTGCGAAACTCTTCGGCACTGGAATCCCCGGCATGGATCACATTGACGTCCAGCTCGTGGGCCGAAAGAACGGCACCCAATTCATTCAGTGTCATACCCTCTTTCTTGATGGTCGAACTAAGCTTCACCTTCCGGGTGGCCGGTGTGAATATGTTCTCCTGGTCAAACATGCCCAGACCGATCGTCATGTCGGATGGGGGACGAGGCATATCAAGCGCGTTAAGCACCATGGCAATTGTCGCAGGTCCGCAATAGGCGGGATGTACCTGCGTGGTGAAATGAATACTCAGAGGGAAATAATCATTCCTTGCTTCCGCGCCCAGCAAGAGCTCTTCACCGGGATCGCTATCAAGCGCTATCAGGTTTTGGGTTAATGGCAGCGTTTCTGCATTGGTACCTGCCGCACCAAACATTGAAATAAATATCAAGGAAAAAAAGAATCTGCGCATCCTGGTCACCTTCCCGGTTTTTTGCTGACTGAACATTTTCCGCTGTTCACGCTCACCAAACAAGGTCTCTTCCCAAAAGATCCCGGCAAATACCAGCTATTCCCACTTATCCGGCTGTTATTTGGTGACAATAACCCTGGTGCCAATTCCAACCCGGGAATACAGGTCCATCACATCCTTGTTATGCATGCGGATGCAGCCATAGGAAACATATCCGCCGATGGATCCCGGATTGTTTGTACCGTGAATAGCATATTGACCCGATCCCGATATCAACAAGGCTGCTGCACCCATCGGGTTTTTTGGTGAACCGCCCGGGATTATCGATGCAATATTGGGTTTGTCCCTGCGAATATCCGGCGTTGGTCTCCATGCCGGTTTCAGCGCCTTGGCATATATGCGGCGTTGTCCGGTCCATTGCCTGCCCGCCCTGCCGACGCCTATGCGATAGCTGACCGCCTTGCCATTGCCCAATCCCAGATACAGCCTTCGCTTGGATGTCTGGATAAGGATCGTTCCCCTGTCAACACCGGGTGAGGAAACCACACTGCGTGCTTCAGCCTCGGTGCCTCCATAGCCAATGAAAAATGCCAATGTGGCGAGTAATGCAAACCTGGTGATCTTGTTCATGGGAATTTCCAACTGAGTACTCCAACTTCTGCGAGTTTATCACGTGCCCCAAAATCCCGGTACTTAAGTCTAAATTAACCTTAATCGAAGATTGTTGCCTTGCGCAATGAACACCAATGGAAAATCTGTCAGGCGCTAATTTTGATGAGATTGTTGCAAGATTGCACCGGTCGAAATCACGGAAAACAGCGTTTGCCGGTATGGATTGGATGGAAATTCCTGAATTTCCTCGGCGCTAAACCAGGAAGTAGTCAAGAGGCTTGATATGAAGAGAATGATCGTAATTGTAGTTGCACTGTTTTCTGTTGCGGCACTTGCTGGCTGCGCCAGTTACGGCAAAGGCAAAGCACCTGAAATTGTTGAAACCAACGGTTAATCCATGATTCAACCAACAAAAAGGGGAGCATAACACTCCCCTTTTTGGCTTTTCTGCGTATTAAACCCAGTAAGTGAGTAGCGTCCGTGTATTCAGTATCGCGTATGAAGTATGTTGTGGCCTTCGTTTCGGTGTTTTTTCTGCATGGCTGCGCATCCACCATCACAAAATATGATTCAACCTTCACATCAGCAACTTCCACTCACGGAAGCGGATTCGGAGCCGTAATCAGCCCGGTCTCAAGGTTGGAAAAACCCTATTTTATTGAATTCAGGGCACGCAGCGCCCAGTCCTACGGCCATGCAAGTGTCGTATTCGGGAAGCTGGACAAAAACGGGAAAATTCCTGTCGACAAAAATGGCGTGCTCATCCCGGGAAAAGTTGAAATCTCCGGCCTGCATCCAGCAACAACCAGCAATGTTCCGTGGACTGTGGGCCA
>JBPCWJ010000244.1:0-4605 GCA_051009635.1 Rhizobiaceae bacterium | reverse complement strand
TGTTCACTCCTGCATCGCCGGGCTGTTGGCTGACCTCTCCGGGATTGGAAGCGGCCATGACCGGCTCCGCCTTAGACCTGCCGGTAAGATCAATATGCGCGCCGGTCACAAAGAGCACCGGCGTTTCAGCATCAATGGCAAAATGCAAGGGCTTCATTCCCGTCTGGAGTTCGAATCATGATTACGGCCATTTCACCGCCGCCTGCGATAGAATGGCATGGTTGGCCGCCATCGGGGAACAGTCACATTAAAATGTGTGCCGGGAAGGCAAATGTTCCCGTCCGAATCCCCACCGGGAATGTTAGTAGAACATAATTTGAACAAATACTAAAAATACGTTTAAATACAATTATATATCGCGTCTTTACAAATAAGAACAAAATAGGTACATTTGTGCAATCCGATGAAGGGGCGGCCAGCCAGGGTCGTTACACCGACCATTGGCGAACCATTGGATGCTGGCACGAAGGATGTTAAAGCATGGCACAAAATTCACTCCGTCTTGTAGAGGATAATACGGTGGACAAGACCAAGGCACTCGACGCGGCGCTCTCCCAGATAGAAAGAGCCTTTGGCAAGGGTTCCATCATGAAGCTCGGCAAGAACGAGCAGGTGGTGGAAGTGGGCACGGTTTCCACCGGCTCGCTCGGGCTTGATATTGCACTTGGCATAGGCGGCCTGCCGCGCGGCCGTATCGTGGAAATCTACGGGCCGGAATCCTCCGGCAAGACGACCATGGCGCTCCAGACCGTCGCAGAGGGGCAGAAGGCAGGCGGAATATGCGCCTTTGTTGACGCCGAACACGCCCTTGATCCGATCTATGCCCGCCAGCTTGGTGTTAATCTCGATGATCTGTTGATATCACAGCCCGATACCGGCGAACAGGCTCTGGAAATTGCCGACACGCTGGTTCGTTCTGGCGCAATTGATGTTCTTGTCATTGATTCTGTTGCTGCTCTGACTCCGCGCGCCGAGATCGAGGGCGAGATGGGCGACAGCCTTCCCGGATTGCAGGCGCGACTGATGAGCCAGGCATTACGGAAACTCACCGCCTCGATTTCGCGTTCCAATACAATGGTGATCTTCATCAACCAGATCCGCATGAAGATCGGCGTGATGTTCGGTTCACCGGAAACCACGACTGGTGGCAATGCGCTGAAGTTCTATGCTTCGGTCAGGCTCGATATCCGCCGCATTGGAGCGGTCAAGGATCGTGACGAGGTGATCGGCAACCAGACCCGCATAAAAGTGGTCAAGAACAAGCTTGCCCCGCCATTCAAGCAGGTCGAGTTCGACATCATGTATGGCGAAGGCGTTTCCAAGACCGGCGAACTGATCGATCTGGGCGTAAAGGCAGGCATTGTCGAGAAATCCGGTTCCTGGTTTTCCTATAATTCCGAACGGTTGGGCCAGGGTAGGGAAAATGCCAAGCAGTTCCTGAAGGAAAACCCTGCCATTGCCGAGGAAATCGAATTGTCGCTGCGCCAGAATGCCGGCCTTATTGCCGATACGCTTCTCGAAGGCGATATGTCGGAAGCTGACAAGGATGATGATGACGGCACAAATCTGGATGATGCCGCCGAAGCCTGAGCCAATTGGTGATCCGTTACAAATTGAATTTTGAGTACAGAGTAATGCACCCGGCAAGATTATTCCTGCCGGGTGTTTTTTTGATGAACCAGTAGGCAAGATCAGCAGAAATTACCTCACTGCTGGACAGGGCGGGCAGGCGGCGATAAAAGCGGGTTTGGTCACTATGGTGCTTTGAATGCGTCATGTGTCATTTTTCAAATCTCTCCATTGGATCCGGTAGTTTCATGAGCGGCGTAAACGATATCAGAACGGCATTTCTCGACTATTTTGCAAGAAACGGTCATGAAATCGTGGCCTCAAGTCCGCTGGTGCCACGCAATGACCCGACCTTGATGTTCACCAATGCCGGCATGGTGCAATTCAAGAACGTATTTACCGGGTTGGAAAAGCGTCCCTATAACCGGGCAGTCACCTCGCAAAAATGCGTAAGGGCTGGCGGCAAACATAATGACCTCGACAATGTTGGATACACTGCACGCCACCATACCTTTTTCGAGATGCTGGGTAACTTCTCCTTTGGCGACTATTTCAAGGAACATGCCATTGAACTTGCCTGGAACCTGATTACCAAGGAATATGGCCTCGCAAAAGACCGATTGGTTGTCACTGTTTTTGCCGAAGATGATGATGCCTTCAATCTCTGGAAGAAGATTGCGGGTTTGAGCGAAGACAAGATCATTCGTATTGCAACGAGTGATAACTTCTGGGCAATGGGTGATATCGGTCCCTGTGGTCCGTGTTCCGAAATTTTCTTCGATCATGGTGACAAGATCTGGGGCGGCCCTCCGGGAAGTGCCGAGGAAGATGGCGACCGTTTCATCGAAATTTGGAACCTGGTCTTCATGCAGTTCGAGCAATTGACCCTAGAAGAGCGGGTTGAATTGCCCAAGCCCTCCATTGATACCGGCATGGGGCTTGAACGTATTGCAGCGGTTATGCAGGGTGTCCATGACAATTACGAAATCGATCTTTTCAAGGCGCTGATTGCTGCCAGTGTTGAAGCGACCGGTGTACCTGCGGAGGGCAAGGCGGTTGCCAGCCACCGCGTCATTGCAGATCACTTGCGCGCAACATCCTTCCTGATTGCCGATGGCGTCATGCCGTCCAATGAGGGCAGGGGATATGTGCTGCGCAGGATCATGCGCCGTGCCATGCGCCATGGCAGCTTGCTGGGCGCGCGCGAGCCACTGATCTACAAGCTGGTCCCGGCACTCGTTCGGGAAATGGGCGTTGCCTATCCGGAACTGGTGCGCGGTGAGGCGATGATCACCGAGACCCTTCAGTTGGAAGAAATACGGTTCCGCAAGACGCTTGAACGCGGCCTTGGTCTGCTTGATGAGGCCACTGCTGATCTGGGTGAAGGCGATGAGCTTGATGGCGGCACCGCTTTCAAACTTTATGACACCTATGGTTTTCCGCTTGATCTGACGCAGGATGCGCTGCGTGCCCGGGATATCTCCGTAGACTTGAAGGCATTCGATGCGGCGATGGAACGCCAGAAGGCCGAGGCCCGAGCTTCGTGGGCCGGTTCCGGAGAGGCTTCAGATGACAAGATCTGGTTTGGTATCCGTGAGCGCGAAGGCGCAACCGAGTTTTTGGGCTATGAAACCGAAAGCGCTGAGGGTGTGGTTCAGGCGATCGTGCATGACGGAAGCGAAGTCGAGAAAGCAGAATCTGGTCAGGTGATTGCGGTCGTCGTCAACCAGACTCCGTTCTATGGAGAATCCGGCGGTCAAATCGGCGACAAGGGCGAAATCCGTTTTGGCGACAATGGCCGGATGGAAGTCACTGATACCCGTAAACAGGGCAACGGCCTGCATATCCACTATGGCAAGCTGATTGAGGGAACCCTGAACAAGGGGGAATCAGTGGAACTGGAGATTGACCACGCCGCTCGCGCCGGTCTTCGTTCACATCATTCAGCTACGCATCTGGTCCACGAAGCATTGCGAGAGGTTTTAGGCTCTCATGTTGCGCAGAAAGGCTCACTGGTCGCGCCGGATCGTTTGCGATTCGATTTCTCCCATAACAAGGCAATTTCTGACGCCGAGATGCGAGAGATCGAGGATATCGCCAATGAAGTGGTCAGGCAGGCAGCGCCGGTTGAGACACGTATCATGGCGGTTGATGACGCAATCGAAGCAGGTGCCATGGCACTATTCGGCGAGAAATATGGTGACGAAGTCCGGGTGGTTTCCATGGGTAATGCCACCAGGGGCGACAAGTCTGGCAAGACCTACTCGCTGGAACTATGCGGTGGTACCCATGCCCGCAATACCGGCGAGATTGGCCTTGTTCACATTCTTGGGGAGGGAGCTGTTGCTTCCGGTGTCCGGCGTATTGAAGCGCTCACCGGTAAAGCGGCGATTTCCCATCTGGAAGAGCAGGAACATCGGGTGCGCGACATCGCCTCGATATTGAAAGTACCGCCAGCCGATGCCGTTACACGGGTTTCCAACCTGGTTGAGGAACGCAAGAAGCTTGAAAAGGAACTTGCCGATGCGCGCAAGCAATTGGCTATGGGTGGTGGTGGTTCGCAGGGCCCGGAATCCACCGAGGTCAATGGTGTAAAATTCATAGGTCAGGTTGCAACCGGGATTTCGCCGAAGGACCTCAAGGGTGTCGTTGATGAGGCCAAGGCAAAACTTGGTTCAGGCATTGCTGTCGTTGTAGCCGTATCTGACGAAGGTAAAGCCGCTGTCGTTGTCGGGGTCACGGACGATCTGACAGATAAATTCAGCGCGGTTGATCTGGTGCGCCTGGCTTCTGAAAAACTCGGAGGAAAGGGCGGCGGTGGCAGGTCTGATATGGCGCAGGCCGGCGGGCCAGATGGCACAAAGGCACAGGATGCTGTGGATGCTGTCCAGGCAGTGCTATAACTGGCAGTCTGGATCAACGCTACTGAATTAAAAAACCGGCCTGAGGGCCGGTTTTTCGTTTCTCCATATGCTACTGCATTGCCTTTTGCAGGTTTTCGTCGACCTTGTCGAGGAAACCTGTGGTTGACAGCCA
>JBPCWJ010000243.1:0-5695 GCA_051009635.1 Rhizobiaceae bacterium | reverse complement strand
ATGCGCGGTCGATATAGGGTTTTTTGTCAATGAGAACTGAATTGGCAAGCCCATACAAATCTGCATCATCCGGGTGAACCAATTCCTCGACTTCGCTGAAACCCAGCATGTTTTCCTTCGGTTCCATGCCGAGCAATCCGAACATGGAGCTCGACCAGTAGATGCGCCCTCGCGCAAGATCCCAATCCCACAGGCCTGTTCTCCCGCGCGACAGGGCTGTATCGGAACGATTTTGCGTTTGGCGATAGATTTCATCAGCCTCCTGCGCCCGTGTCCCCTGGGCGAAATAGGCATAGAGCACTACCAGCAAGATACTGGATGTGCCGACAAACAAGGTGACATTCAACGATAGCGATTTACGCCAGTTCGCGTAGATGGAATCCACTGGTTGAACCAGCGTGATACCGCCCACCGGCTTGTTGGCAAGCCTGTGCACCGCCAATGCTTCCGCACCATTTGATAGCTGTACTTCACGTGTTTCGGCCCGCCGGCCAAATGTCGTCAGCAGCATCACATCGTCCAGAATACGATCGATATTCTGGTTATGTTGTGCGGGAGAATAGGGCGCAGTTGCAATCACCTCGCCATTTGGATCGGTAACAATGACCAGCCTGCCGCCCAGCAGATAACGTGCCGGTACCGTATCGGATATCGTGTTTTGCAGCGTTTGCAGGGAAGGGGCTGTTTGCTCTGTTATGTTGAGAGCGTTGATCCGCTCGGTGAGCAATTCTGCAATAAAATTAAGTTCGGTTTCTGCCGTATCTCGTATCGTAACCGCTTCCGAACTAAGCTGCATCCATCTGGCAGCGCCCACAATTGTCAGGAAAATAACGATCAAAACAGGAATAAGACGCCTTAGCATCCCTTCGCTGCTTAGGAGCCGTTCATAGGCAGGGTGGCTCAGAAGACGGGCATATCCTGGGACGCGTGATACTCGTCCGCGTCCTGTAAACAGGTTAGTCCGGGCCTGCACGCGCCGCGCGTCAGCCTGCCCCATCAAGTGGCCTCCTCGAAATTTGGTTTCGTCCCATCCGGATATGCCGCAACACCGAATCACTTGCATTTGAATCAAGACGAATCGGCTTGTCCAGAGTCAAAGCGAAAAAAATCACCAGTAGATATGCCGGTAATCCACAATATTATTCATTTAAAGCTGGTCAAACTAAGGTCAAACCGATCAGGATCGACTGTTAGGCATCCAATATTCTTTGGAGGATATCAGCGCTGTCCCGCGAAAGATTTTGGATGCTGCCGAGATTTTCCATGCAGTTATGGGCCAGTTTTCTTCTTTTTTCCTCGAACGTATTCCAGGTCCTGAAACTGGTCAGCAGGCGTGCCGCAACCTGCGGATTAATTGGGTCGACTTCCTTGATGACGTCACAGATCAGCGCATATCCCTTGCCGGAAGCTGCATGAAACCCGGTCGGATTTGCCATTGCAAAAGCACCAATGAGCGACCTTACCCGATTGGGGTTGCTGATGGTGAAGGAAGGAAGCTTCATGAGCTTGCGGATGACCGAGATCGTTTTTTCGCCCGGCGAGGTCGCCTGAATGCTGAACCACTTGTCCATGACAAGCGCATTGCCTTCGAATTCCCTGGAAAAATCTTCTAATACCCTTGCAGCCTGACTGCGGGATCCATGCAGATGAACAATGCGGACAAGCGCTGCCGCGCGGTCGTTCATGTTTCTTGCATTTTCAAACTGCCTGAGACTATCTGCTTCGGCTTCACTGCTGTTAGCAAGCACGCCAAGAACAAGCATCCTATTGATCAGGCTGCGTTTACCCGCTTCATCAGCGCTTGCACTGAACGCGGCATTTGGCACGTTCGCCTTTGTAACGGTTTGTCTCATCGGCTCAATCGCTGCGCCAATCTCACCAGCGGTAAACCTCAGCGCCTTGAAGATGGCATCCGGATCGATATTCCGTCCGATTGTCTGGGCAATTTCGTTTTCGCCTGGAAGGGTAATCATCAGGGTTCTGAATGCAGGTTCAAGCGTTTCATCGCAAAGCACCTCTGCAGCGATTTCCCCGAGATATCCCTTTGACGAGGGTGCCTTGCCACGGCGAATTGATCGCACACTGGAAAGAACAGACTGCGTCGCCAATTTTTGGAAAGCCTGCCATCGGTTGAAAGGATCGCTATCCTTCAGCGCAAGCAATCGCAAATCAGCTTCACTTTGGGCAATGTCGACATTGATTGGCGCTGTAAATGCTCGGTTGATCGATACTGCCGGTCTCTCCTCGATTCCGTGAAATACAATTCTGTGCCGGCGTTTTGTGATGTGAAACAGGTCGCCTTCATGAACGGCACCCGTGATCTTCGATGGACTCAGTTCACCGGATTTTCCTCCGACCAGGCCAATGCGCAATGGAACATGCATCAGTTTCTTGCGGCTTTGTCCCGGCGTCGGCGCTAGGTTTTGTTCAACTTCCAATGTCAGTTTTTTACCAGCCTTGTCATAGCTGGAAGATGCCGGCAGGCTTGGTGTGCCAGCCTGACTGTACCAAAGGAAGAATTGCGACAAGTCCTCCTTTCCTGCATCTTCAAAGCATTTCAGAAAGTCCTCGATGGTAGCCGCATCCCCATCATGCCTGCGGAAATAGAGGTCCATCCCCTTCTTGAATTTCGCTGGCCCAAGCAAGGTGGCGATCATCCGCACCAGTTCGGCCCCTTTTTCATAGACGGTTGCCGTGTAGAAATTATTGATCTCGCGATATTGCGATGGCCGGACCGGATGGGCGAGCGGACCGCTATCTTCAACAAATTGATGAGCCTTCAAGGTCTTGACTTCACCAATGCGCTGAACCGCGTGTGATCTTTGATCGGCGGTAAACTCCTGGTCCCGATAGACCGTCAGCCCCTCTTTCAGGCAAAGCTGAAACCAGTCGCGGCAGGTGATCCGGTTTCCGGTCCAATTGTGAAAATATTCATGCGCAATGACCCGCTCTATTCCCGCGTAGTCAGCGTCTGTTGCGGTCTGTGGGTCGGCCAGTACATATTTGTCATTGAATATGTTCAGCCCCTTGTTTTCCATCGCGCCCATATTGAAATCGGATACGGCAACGATATTGAAAACGTCGAGATCATATTCGCGCCCGAAAACTTCCTCATCCCATCGCATCGATCTGATCAGGGCATCCATGGCGTATTCAGCGCTCTCAGATTTGCCCTTTTCGGTATAGATCGCCAATTTTACCTGACGGCCTGAAGCGGTTTCGTAATCGCTGTGGATGCCTTCCAGATCACCACCAACCAATGCAAACAGATAACTCGGCTTTGGATGGGGATCATGCCAGACGCTGAAGTGCCGTCCATTTTCCAATTCGCCGGATTCAACCGGATTGCCATTTCCCAGCAAAAGCGGCGCGTCTTTCTTGCTGGCCTCAATTCTCGTCGTATAGACCGCAAGTACATCTGGCCTGTCGGGAAAATAGGTAATGCGGCGAAATCCATCGGCTTCGCATTGGGTGCAGTAGTTTCCGCCCGAGCGATAAAGCCCCATGAGCTTCGTATTCGATTGAGGATCGATGCTTGTCACGATTTCAAGTGTGAAGCGACGGGTCCGCGGTGGACTGAATATGACCAGCTCGTCACCAGTAGCCATGTATTTTTCGGCAGCTACATGTTTGCCGTTGATTTTCAACGCAACAAGGGAAAGCTCGTCACCGTCAAATTTCAGCTCTGTTCCCGGCGCCGTATCCTTGTCGCGCACCACTTTCAGGGTAGAGGAAACCAGTGTCTTTTCCGGATGCAGATCAAAGGTCAGATCTACCGTTTCAATGCTGTAATCCGGCCTACTATAGTCCTTGAGCCGGATAATTTGTCCCTGTTCAGTTCTCAAAACAAAAAACTTCCTCTAATAAGCCAGCCATGCACATTGTGCTTGGGTAAAGTAGTAGTCGGTGCACCGCAGCGTTGTATGCGTATTCGAAAGTTTTTCAATCGGCAATTTGATCTTGGAGGCAGGCACAATGAAAGCCAACTCGGCCCTGAAGCGTTTGGAACCTCATCGCAAGCGTCTGTCAGGCACATCAATGGGAGAGATGTTCGCCGCAGATACCAGGCGGTTTTCAAACTATTCCACCTCACTGGATGATTTGCTGTTTGATTATTCGAAGAACCGTATTGATGAGCCTGCTTTTGATGCACTGATCGACTTGGCTCGGAGCCGTCAGGTAGAGGCACAACGCGATGCGATGTTTGCCGGTGAGCACATTAACTTTACCGAAGATCGAGCGGTTCTGCACACGGCTTTGAGAAACCTCTCCGGTGACCCGGTCTTTGTTGACGGCAAGAACGTAATGACGGAAATCCGCAATGTTCAGTCGGCAATGCGCAAATTCTCCAATGCGGTCCGTTCAGGTAGGTATAAAGTTACCGCCGGCGCAGTGACAGATGTCGTCAATATCGGAATTGGCGGCTCGGATCTTGGTCCTGCAATGGTGGTCCGGGCGCTTTCCCCATATGCAAACGGGCCAAGAGCGCATTTCGTATCCAATGTGGATGGTGCAGATCTTGCAGACACGCTGGCTGACCTCAATCCCAGGACAACCTTGTTCATCATCGCTTCGAAGACCTTCACCACAGCCGAAACCATGGCCAATGCGCGTTCAGCGCTGGCCTGGGTCAGAAAAGCCGTTGGTGCCAGGAAAGCAGGTGCCCATTTTGCGGCACTCTCCACAAATCTGGAAGCAACCCGGGCTTTCGGCATTTCAGATGACAGGACTTTCGATTTCTGGGACTGGGTCGGCGGCAGATATTCTGTATGGTCTGCCATTGGACTGTCTGTCATGCTGGCAATCGGACCGGCGCGCTTTCGTTCGTTCCTCGAGGGTGCCCATATTGTTGATCGGCATTTTTGCGACGCACCTCTGGAAAAGAATATTCCCGTTATCATGGCGCTTTTGGGTGTCTGGTATCGCGATATTTGGGGTTTTGGTACTCATGCGGTTCTGCCTTATGACAACCGTATGGTGAGATTTCCAGCCTATCTGCAACAGCTTGATATGGAATCGAACGGCAAGCATGTCGATACATCCGACAAGCAGGTTTCCTACCAGACTGGGCCGGTAGTCTGGGGAGAGCCTGGCACCAACGGACAACATGCCTTTTATCAACTGATCCATCAGGGTACGGACATCATCCCTTGTGATTTTCTGGTCGCTGCACAGCCGCACGAGAAGCTGGGCGATCACCACTTAATGCTGGTGGCCAACTGCCTCGCGCAAAGTGAGGCCCTAATGACTGGAAAGTCATCCGAAGAAGTGATGGCCGAGCTGTTAAAAAGCGGAATGGAACCTTCCGAAGCAAAGAGACTTGCGCCACACAAGGTGTTTGAAGGAAACCGGCCTTCAAACACATTCCTCTATCGCAAATTGACACCCAAAACGCTCGGAATGCTGATCGCACTTTACGAGCATAAGGTCTTTGTTCAGGGCGTCATTTGGAACATCAATTCCTTTGATCAGTGGGGTGTCGAGCTGGGCAAGGTGCTTGCGGTGCAAATTCAACCATTCCTGTCCGGCGACAAGCGCCCGACGAAAAAGGACGCCTCCACCAAGGGCCTGGTCAAGGCCTTCCACGTTCGACGGAACTAACCAGCAATCAGGTCCAATCTATTGTGTAAAACCGCGTCCTTCCGGGGAGCGTGTCAGGCTTTGCTTTCTCTGATTCTCGCGCCAGATCGTGTAG
>JBPCWJ010000242.1:0-10038 GCA_051009635.1 Rhizobiaceae bacterium | reverse complement strand
GTACTTGGTTCTCTCAAAAGGCGCGGCACGGAGTTTGTCAGCCTGGATGAAGCGGTTGAACGCATAAAAACCTACGATCCAAAACAATTGAAGGAGCCATTTGTCGCGATAACGCTTGATGATGGCTATCGTGACAATCTCCAATATGCTGTTCCCGTTTTTCGTAAATATTCCGCTCCCTACACGATTTATCTGGCAACAGGTTTAGTCGAAGGGGAAGCAATACTTTGGTGGGAAGATCTCGAAACTGTAATCGCGTCGAGACATCGATTCTTCATGCACTCTCCAAAAGGCAGGGTAGAATTTGATGTTTCGACAGATGAGAAAAAGCGAGCTGTTTTTGAAGAAATGGTGGAATTTCTGACAAGTGTTCCCGATGAAAAGGAACAACGCGCAATTGTCTCAGATCTGGCTACTCAAACAGGCCATGACCCGGTAGCCCACCGCAAACAGCAGATCATGACCTGGTCAGAAATTTCTGAATTGAACAATGACCCTCTTTGCACATTCGGCGCACATACCATCAATCATTACGCAGTTGCCCGACTGGAGCCTGATGCTGCCAGATATGAAATGGAGGAATGTGCACGGGTTATGGAATACGAGCTTGGGGAATGGCCACATCATTTCGCTTTTCCCTACGGATACCCCGCAGCAGCTGGCCCGCGAGATTTTGAGCTTGCCCGGGAAATTGGATTTCAAACTGCCTGCACAACCCGGCATGGTGTGCTTTATCAGGAGCACGGCAAGCACCTGCACGCATTACCCCGCATATCCCTGAATGGCTTGTTCCAATCAAGCCGCTATGTGGACACTTTGCTTTCTGGATTGCCGACATTGCTGCAAAACAGGGGCAAGAAACTGAATGTTAGTTAAGCTGCCCGCCGCTGGATCTTGATTGGATTTCAAAAACGGATAATTGGTATCAGCCATCATCGTCAGGCTTCATCATCCAGCTGATTAACGCCATCGCCGGAAGAACCCACAATATCCCGGTGACAAGAAAATACAGAAGATGAACCCAGGCAGAAGAATCTGCCAATCTGGCTGTCGCAATGGTCGTGGCAATCAACGCATAGAGAATAACCAGCACAAACAGCAAAACTGTTCCTATAAGTTTTCTCCATGTTTGGGGCATTGTTCAATTCTTTGCGTTAACGGACCTGACTTGAGTTTTACAATTCGGTGCGGGTTTTGAAATGAATTTCTGATGCGGCTCTGTGTCACGTGAGGACACGTCTTGTTTCTATTCTCTTGGTGCTACAAGTCATCCTGATTACTGCCGGAGACTGACCATGGCCATGGCTGATCAAATTGCGAGCGCAAGACATTCGATCGATCGCGAAGAACGCAATCGCCGATTGGTCAGGATTTGGCTTTACGCAATTTGCCTTTTGATTTTTGCCATGATCCTGGTCGGTGGCGCAACACGCTTGACTGATTCCGGGCTTTCCATAACTGAATGGAAGCCTTTGCTTGGTGCGATACCGCCGCTTTCAGACGCCCATTGGGCGGAAGAGTTTGAAAAATACAAACAGATTCCCGAGTATCAGCAAATCAACAAGGGAATGTCTCTTTCAGAGTTCAAATTCATCTATTGGTGGGAATGGGTTCACCGATTCCTCGGGCGGTTTATCGGTCTGGCGTTTGCGCTTCCATTGCTTTGGTTCTGGATGTCGGGTCGAATTGAGGATCGATTGAAACCCAGATTGCTTATTCTGTTTGTATTGGGCGGACTCCAGGGTTTCATTGGCTGGTGGATGGTAACCTCAGGCCTGGTGGAGCGCACCGATGTCAGCCAGTACCGTCTTGCTATTCACTTGACCCTGGCCTGCCTGATATTTGCCTATGCATTATGGATCGCTCGCGGTCTGGTCCAATATTCTGATCCTCCCGCCAGGTTCGCGCTGCGTTTGCTTGCGCCTGCTGTCACTATTGCCGTTCTCGGGCAAATTTTTTTGGGTGGTTTAGTTGCAGGACTGGATGCCGGTCTCGCTTTTAATGACTGGCCGACCATGGATCATGCAATCATTCCTGGCGGATTATTTGTCTTAGAGCCAGCCTGGCTGAATTTTTTCGAAAATCCCAAGGCCGTACAATTTCTGCATCGAATCGGCGGATATGTTCTTTGGCTTCTTGTTCTGGTTCAGTTTCTGGCGACATTGAAAATTTCTGCCGCCAACACCCACAAGGCCAGAGCAGGCATCGTGTTGGCACTCGTTACCTTGCAGGTCTTGATTGGCATCACAACTTTAATGATGCAGGTTCCGATGTCATGGGCGCTTCTGCATCAAGGCGGCGCGGTTGTCGTGCTTGCCTTTGGTGTGGCGCATTGGCGGGCGATCTATGGCGGATATGCACTTCAAAATGCGATTGAAGTACGGAATTGATCTACTTCAACCAGCCAGCATGATATCAAGATTTTGAATGGCGGCACCTGATGCGCCTTTCCCGAGATTATCGAGCGAAGCGACCAGATTAGCTTGAGTACCGGCATTGTCTCCGAACACATAAAGTTTCATCGCATCGCTGCCGACCATCTCTTGCGCGTCGATGCGTGCGAGATCACGGCTTTCCTCATAATCGGCAACCGTGACGAATTTCGAACTATTGTATTGACGGTTCAAGATCTCCTGCAGTTGGGCAGCGTCAGGGGAGGTGATCAGCAGATCAAGATGCAATGGAATGTTCACAAGCATTCCCTGCGCAAATCGTCCGACATTCGGTGTGAATATCGGCTCACGTTTCAGACCTACCCGAGATACAATTTCCGGCACATGTTTATGCGCCATCGTTAGCGCATAAAGAAAATGATTGGCCCCGATATGCTCTTCATGGGAAGTGTCTTCCATCTTAGCAATCAGGTCCTTGCCGCCGCCCGTATACCCCGATACGGCATTGATCGATATCGGATGGCCGGGAGCCATTACACCGGCATCTATCAGCGGTCTTAGCAGAGCAATCGCCCCGGTCGAGTAACACCCGGGGTTGGACACGAAGCGGGCCGCAGCAATCGCATCTTCCTGACCAGTGGTCATTTCGGCAAATCCAAACACCCAGTTTGGCGCGGTACGGTGCGCGGTTGAGGTGTCGATCACCCGCGTTTTTTGGTTGCCCGAATCCTCCAGCATTGCCACTGCCTGCCGGCTGGCATCGTCAGGCAGGCATAGAATTGCGACATCTGCCTTGTTCAGCAATTTGGCTCTGAGATCGTCATTGCGGCGTTCTTCATGCGGGATGGACAACATGTCGATATATTCCCGAGTAGCCAGGCGCTCACGGATCTTCAACCCCGTGGTTCCGTGTTCTCCGTCGATGAAGACCTTGGCATTCCTGGCCATTTTTTCCTCGATAATTCTTTAAAATCAACCGGTTGTCAGCTAAACATGAATCTGAATCAACACTTTAGCTAGTTGAATCAGTTTATCAGGATCATTCAGCTCCCAATAATCGTTCAGCGCGAAGGCCGAGCATATACATGGCCACGGTCGAACCTGCAATTGCCGTAATGTCGGCGTGGTCGTAAGGCGGAGAAACTTCGACTATGTCGGAACCTCTGACATCCACCTTCTGAAGTTTCGTCAGGACCGATAATATCTTTGCAGTGGATGGCCCGCCTGCAACCGGGGTGCCGGTTCCCGGTGCAAATGCCGGATCAAGGCAGTCTATGTCAAATGTCAGATAGGCTGGTGAAACACCGACACGTTCGGTTATCGCGGAGGCTATTTCCCTAGCCGGCATTTCATCGAGTTCGTCTCCGAAGAGAATTTCAATGCCATAGTCTTCCGGTGCGATTGTCCTTATACCGACCTGAATTGAACGATCGGGATCGATAATACCCTCTCGTACTGCACGCGTTACAAAGGAGCCATGGTCAACGCGTTCACCATCATCGTTCCAGGTATCCTGATGTGCGTCGAACTGGATGAGGGCCAGTGGTCCGTGTTTTTCTGCATGTGCTTTCAGCAACGCCCAAGTGACGAAATGATCACCACCCAGGGAAAGCAGATAGGCATCGGTGTCGATAATCTGTTTGGCTTCTGCCTCGATCTGGTCAGCAATTTCCCAAGGCCTTCCCTGATCAAAAAGACAATCACCATAGTCAATGACCGACATTTTCTCGAACAGATCCCTTGAGAACGGATATTGCGGATCATTGTCAAAAATGGCCGATGCCCGGCGGATGGCCTGAGGCCCGAACCGCGCGCCAGGCCGATTTGTAACGGCTGAGTCAAGCGGGATGCCCCAGACAACCACATCTGCGCCCTCAACATCCTTCGTAAATTTACGCCGCATAAAGGAAAGAACGCCGGCATAGGTCGGGTCTTGGGCCGCACCTCGCATTCCGCCCGGAAGAATTGCGTGGTCAATCGATCTGGATACCATGGCTTTTCCTGATGTCTGACGCGATCAAGCTGATCACGTCTTATCCTGCCGGATTTACTAGCGTAATTGCGTTTTCATGTGACCCTTTATGCCTGTCATTTCGAAGGCTGTAAAACCGTCCAAATACCCAGTCAGCTTGAAAGCTATTTCGGCATATGTTCAATTCAGATCTCGTTTGTCATTTTGTCATGACATCTGAAATTGAGGAATATTGATATCCATGCATGCCAATCGCGAAATTTGGACCTGGTATGAGGGCAGTTGGCACGAAGGCAATGTCATGATCATGGGTTCGTCCGATCATGGCACATGGCTTGGAACCATGGTTTTTGATGGTGCCAGAGGCTTTGACGGCGTGACACCTGACCTCGACATGCATTGCGCCAGGGTCAATCATTCAGCCCACGTGATGGGTTTGAGGCCGACCATGGAAACCGGCGCACTTTTGGAACTCGGTAGGGAGGGCTGTTCAAAATTCGACAAGGATACAGCCGTCTATATTCGCCCCATGTACTGGTCAACAGAAGGGGGGCATTTCACCGTTGACGCGCATCCAGATTCCACCAGGTTCGCAATGTGCATTGAAGCCGCACCCATGGGAACTGCAGATGGATTTTCAGTCACAACTACCAGATATGAACGGCCATCGCTGGCGACAAACCTGACAAATGCAAAGGCGTCCTGCCTTTATCCCAATAATGCCCGCATGCTGCGTGAAGCTCACGAAAAGGGATTTCAGAACGCTATTGTATGCGATGCGCTGGGAAATGTTGCTGAAACTGCGACCTCGAATATATTCATGGTCAGAAACGGGGATGTGTTTACGCCTGTGCCAAATGGTACATTTCTGAACGGTGTTACACGCCAACGGGTCATCAAGCTGCTGCGTGAAGCAGGCGTAGCAGTGCATGAAATCACACTTACCCTTGATGATTTCCGCGTAGCTGACGAAATTTTTTCTACCGGCAATTACTCCAAGGTTGTGCCAATAACGAAATTTGACGATCATGAACCCGGAGTTGGACCGGTTGCGCTAAAGGCACGTGAATTATATTTTGAGTGGGCTCATGCAGGCGCCAGATAGGCATTTTATACAGCCAGCATTCGGCCTGTTGTGGAGTTGCGCCCCGTGACTAAAGTTGACGACTCCCATCTAACTCTGCGCGAGCGCGCATATGACCTTTTGGAACGTGGTCGGAGGGATATCACCTCCCAGCTATTCGATGTGATGATTGTCGCGCTGATACTAATCAGTGTCACTATCTCTGTCCTCAGTACCGTTCCGGAGTGGAATGCTGAACATGGCGACACATTCCGTCTGGTCGACCGAATTTGTGTTGGAGTTTTCATTATTGAATACCTTGCCCGTCTATGGGTTGCTCCTGAACATCCCCTGATGGAAGGAAAGACGCCGGCAATGGCGCGTCTGCGCACTGCCGTGACGCCACTAATGATTGTGGATTTTGTCGCCATCCTCCCATTTTTCCTCGAATTAATTGTGGGTGTGGACCTGGCGGCCATCAGGGTTCTGCGCATTGTCCGGTTTTACCGCCTTGCCCGATATGCCCCGGCAATTGTCACAATTGGCAGGGTGCTCGCCGCCGAATGGCGATCTCTCCTGGGCGCCGCGGTCATCTTTGCTGGATTGCTGCTGCTGGCTTCGGTCTGCATGTATTATGCAGAAGGCCGTATTCAGCCTGAGGAACTTGGAGATATTCCGTCCGCCATGTGGTGGGCGGTAGTGACGCTATCGACCGTCGGTTATGGCGACGTCATCCCGCTGACACCGATGGGAAAATTCATTGGTGGCATTGTCATGATACTCGGCTTGATGTTCACAGCACTGCCGGTTGGTATCATCGCGACCGGATTTGCGCAGGAAATCAGGAGAAGGGATTTTGTAGTTTCCTTTGCCATGGTTGCAAGGGTTCCACTTTTTTCTGACCTCAAGGCTCCTGTCATAGCAAGTCTTGTCGGGTTGTTGAGCGCACGCAAGTTTCCGGCCGGTGCGGTAATCATTTCAAAGGGTGATCCGGCAGATGAGATGTATTTCATCGCAACCGGTGAGGTTGAAGTCGAACTACACGACGAAACAATACGTCTGGGGGAGGGGGATTTTTTCGGTGAAATTGCGCTGATCAAGCATGAATCCAAACGCACGGCCAATATTTATGCGGTCAGGCAAACTGATTTGCTTGTGCTTTCAGTTCTGGATTTCCGTCGCCTTATACATGATTACCCCGAACTTAAACAGGCAATAAACGAGACTGCTGAACAGCGCATGGAAGCAAGCGATCGGATGTGATGAATCCCTATCGCATTTATGGTGCGCCTAAGCGCATTTTTGAGGACCGGAGAATTCCTTGTCTGTCTTTCTGCGTCCGTAAGCCTTCTTCATCCAGTTTTCAATTTTTTGCACAAGGGCATCTGGAGAGATGGGTTTGGAGAGATAATCATCCATCCCGGCGTCAAGACATTTTTCCATGTCACCTTTGATTGCATGGGCCGTTGCTCCGATAATCGGAGTATGTAGTTCGGAGGAATTTTCTATCTCACGAACCGCAATCGTAGCCTCAAGCCCGTTCATCACGGGCATGGAAACATCCATGATAATAATCTTCGGTTGGAGATGCTTGTAGAGGCTCACACCTTCCTTGCCATTGTTTGCTACACGAAATCTGTATCCGGAATCATTGAGGATTTGGGTGAATACGATCTGATTGACCTCGTTATCTTCGCAAACAAGGATATCTATCTCATTGTTGTTGATAGTAATGTTCTTGCTTGTAGCTTTGCTCGGTTCGTTTTCCAGTTCTTCCGTAAATTCGTCTACGACTTCAGACTTCTTGCCGTCTTCCTGGCTGTCATCGATGATAGCTCCGTTATTTTCCTGAAGCACATGAATTATAGTCTCCAGCAACAAGGAAGAACGCGCCGGTTTTGTGAGTTGCGCCTGTATTCCGAGTGAGGAAAATGTTTTTCCATCTTCTGTCTGATCAACCGATGTCAGCATGATTACTGGAATGTCTTTTAGTTTTTCGTCAGCCTGCATTGCCTTTACGGTGGCGCCGCCGCTCATTTCGGGCATCTGGTAGTCAAGGATCACACAATCGATTTTGATATTTCGCTCATGTGCAGCGCGCATAAGGTTCAATGCCTCAGACCCACTTTCGGCTGCCGCACTGTCAAATTTCCAACTCGACATCTGTTCAAGCAATATCGATCGGTTAACATGATTGTCATCAACAACGAGAATCCGCGAACCACTGAGATCGATGGGTGCGCGTTTCTTTTTGAGCTGTTCGCCGTGAATGGGAAGCGTGATTTCAAACCAGAATGTGGAACCAGATCCCAATTCGCTTTCTACACCGATTTCTCCACCCATGAGCTGAACAAGGGAGGAGGTAATGGACAATCCAAGTCCTGTCCCCTCGTGTTTTCTGGTGGCTGATGTGTCTGCTTGCGAAAATTTGTCGAATACATTTTCCACATCATCTGCTGGTATGCCGATGCCGGTGTCCGCCACACTAACCTTGATTTTTGCAGCCCGCTCTCCATCATTTTCTTCGACCGCGCCGGTCACGTTCACGTAGACATGGCCTTGTTCGGTAAACTTCACCGCATTTCCCATGAGGTTCGTAACAATTTGGCGAATTCTTCCCACATCGCCGACGAGAATATCCGGCAGGTCTGGGTCGATGCGAATGATCAGTTCGAGGTCTTTTTCCGCTACTTTTGACGAAATGAGTGTTGCGACGTCCTCAATTGCCTCCGAAAATTTAAATGGCGCCGGATCAAGCTCCATTTGCCCGGCATCGATCTTGGAGAAGTCCAGAATATCATTGATGATGGTCAATAGCGATGTACCGGATTTAACAATTACATCCGTATACATAGTCTGTTTCGAATCCAGTTCAGTTTTTGCCAGCAACTCAGCCATTCCCATCACGCCATTCATGGGAGTACGTATTTCATGGCTTATATTGGCAAGAAACTCAGATTTTGCCCGATCAGCACCTTCGGCAACCTGAAGAGCAGCTTTCAACTTTTCAGCACTGATTTCCAGTTGCTTGCGAGTCTCGTAATTTTCTCGCGCATTTTTGTCTGAAAGGTATTCTGCGCTCTTTCGGATTTTTTTCTCACGATTATAGCGCTTTTCGAGGCGCTCATAGCTCAATTTCATGTTCAGTTCGCCTCTGTGTTTGATCTTTTCAGGATAAAGCGCGCGCTGGTCATGGCGTCTCCATCCAGATCAATTCGCTTAAGGTCAATATTGTCTTGGAAGTGGCTGATGCAGCCGGCAATAAGGCCATGGGCAAGTGATGCCAGCGGGCGCTCTGACTTATAGACCATTTCCAAAGTATCTTCGTCGGTGAATTCGCAATTAAACCAGGGGAGTTGTGAATTTGTATAGAGTTTTCTCACCTCTGTATGAATTCGCGTCTCCACCCCGGAAAGGAATGTCAGGCTATCCTCAATGCCATCAAAGAACATTGGATATTTTGTGTGAAATTTCCCGAATAGTTGTTCACCGTAAGTGTAAACCAGGTCCTGAACTGGCACTCCGGTGCGCTCGCTCAGCTTGCCGACCAAAATCAGCATTTCATTATGATCGTAATCACCATTGACCGTGTATGCGCCTTCGCTTTCGAAATTTTCATCAGCGAAATCAAGTAATTCATCGACAATTTCCTCCGAGAAATTGCCTTCCACCAGATCAATAAATTCAGAAAAAACGATCCCCAACATCGCTATGCCCCAATCTTGCTATGAATTTCCCCGGGACAAAGGTTAGGCGGGTGGATTTAAATATTTGTTAATTCTAATGCAAATGAACGAATTAACTGCGCAGATCGCTAATCTGCCGGTTCATCAACGGTTCCCAGACACAAGCCCTATGCCTTGGCACCAAGATATTTTTTCCGGAATCGGGCAGCCTTTTTTTTGACCCGATCCATCGAATACCATGGTTGTTTGACATATAGTTTATGGTTCACATCGCCGATCAGATTTGCAAAGGTTCTATAATGTTTCGTGACATTTCTTGGTGTGATGGAGTGAAGTGCATCCATCGAATTCAGGAACAGTACGGCGACATTGTTGTCATATTTGATCTCTTCAACGACATCAAAGTGGTTTTCCTCAAGACCTTCCTTGTAATATTTCAGCTTGTCACGAGAGCTGTATCCATTTTTCCATTTGCATATCAGGAGATTGCCGCCTTCTGAATCATCTTGAGGTCTCCGTACATAATACAGCCCGCTGAATAGTTTCTTGTTCCCGTCCACATGGGCCTGGCGGACCGAATTCATCGACTTGGCTGGCGTGTTCACCGAAATCAGCGCGTCCACCAACACATCGCTTCCATCGAACGAATCTACGAATCTTCTACCTGCAACAAGTTTCTTGAGGGCGTCCTTCGATCGGTAGAGTTTGGGGTGCAGTTGCAATATCTGGTCGCCGAAAATTTCGATGAACTCATTCAGAAAGTCCTGTGAACTTTGATACTCAATGAACTTTCGCCAGCATTCCGGAATATCATTGCGTTCCTTTATCTCGGAAGAGCTCAAGTCCATCCGGTCATTGTCGCCCTCGGGATCAAACAGATTTACCGGGAACTGGGATGTCAGCTCCTTTGCGATGGATTTGGGC
>JBPCWJ010000241.1:0-2598 GCA_051009635.1 Rhizobiaceae bacterium | reverse complement strand
GCTGCGGATGGCGGGGCTCCCATTGTCGTTTCCAAGTCTGGATCAAACGAGGCGAATTCTTTCCGTGAAATAGCAAAAAAACTGATGGATAATCTCACTCCATGAACGAACCGCAACTGCCGCCATTGTTCAAACCGGAAAGGGTTTCAGGTCGTGCCGACCCATTTGAGCGAGCCTGTGCACTAGCGGTTGCCGGATCGGACCCCGGTACTGTTGTCTACAACATTGAAAATGAAACACTTCGAGCGGCAATTATTTTTGCACCTGAGTCACCGTTGGAAGATGCCATGACCGCTTTGCCGGCCTGTGGCGTCGGTTTTCAGAATGCACTTGGTTCGCTTGCTCCACCTGAAGTGGCGGTCCATCTGGAATGGGGCGGCGCGATCCGCGTTAACGGAGCCCGTTGCGCCGCGATGAACGCTGCTGCTTCTACCTGTGAACCTGAGACCGAGCCCGATTGGTTGACCGTAGGACTGGAAATAACAATACGTGCTCCAGATGACATTCCCTTTGAAGACGTCAACTATACTGCGCTGTTTGAGGAAGGTTGTGCCGAAGTGGAGCCAGTTCAACTTCTTGAAGCATGGGTTCGGCACACTCTTTACTGGATAAATCGGTGGACGGATGACGGTGTTGCGCCATTACACTCTGAATGGCGCGGTCTGGCCTTCGGTCTTGGTGAAGATGTCGTAATCGGCGGGAAAAGCGGAACGTTCCTGGGCATTGATGAAAAATTTGGTGCACTTGTCAGAGACGATGAGACGACACATTTAATTTCGCTGACCCAGGTGCTGGAGAAATAAACCATGAAGCTTGCACGCGCCATCCACCTTGACGAAAGCGACCGTAATGTCTTTTTTTCGCCAGCTCGAACCGGCGAATGGTGCATCTCAGGCGGATTTGAATTTTCGGATTGGACAGAGGCAGATCTGGTCGGCAAGGCACGACAGGCATTCGCTAATGGCTGGTTGGGACTGGAAACTTTCGGTCGCGTTACCTTTGTTGCGGTCACGACAGTTGAGCAGGCGGAGCATGACGCTCTTGCAGACGGTCTAGCAAAACACTTTGTCGAGGTTTACGGCGCCCCCGATCTGGATACTGCCAGACCGGTTGCGCTTGAAGAACTGGCATTCATGGCGGAGCTGTGTGAGGATCATGATGAGAATACATTGCTCACCGTTCAACGTGAATTGAGCGAAGCCGGAGTAAAGGAAAGTTTCCGGGCCATTGAAGCCGAACCAGCGGAGTTGGAACAAGTTGCTGTGCATGGTTCGCTGGATGAATAGTGTGTCTTGACCCAAGAGACGGAACCGATTTCGGATGGGCTTTTCCAGAATAATTTCAATCCTGATTTTTGTTGGTACTTCGCTCGTACTGTCCAGCAGGCTGGCTTACCCCCTGCCACGAGATGCGCTTTCTTCTGTTGTTTCGGTCCTGCCGATCTGGCCTGATAACAATCAGCGTGGAACTGCAAGGCCGACTGACATTAAGCCGGAAGGCAGCGGTGTTGTCCTGCGCGATGGTGTAGTCGCCACTGCCTGGCACGTGATTGAACGAGCTGAAACCATTGAAGTGCGCCTAAATGATGGGCGAGTCCTGCCCGCGAAATTTATTGCGAAAGATGTAGCAAGCGACATTGCGCTAATAAGCGTCGTAACCGACCTCAAACCAATTGAAATCGCACCCGAGCCTCAACTTGCTGAACCGGTTTGCGCCATCGGCAATGCTTATGGTTTTGGATTATCGGTTACCTGTGGCGTGGTTTCTGCTGTTAGCGTCACAAATGCTGGATTCAATCCTGTTGAGGATTTCGTACAAACAGATGCAGCGATAAATCCCGGAATGTCTGGTGGCGCATTAGTCGACAAGAATGGTCATCTGACAGGAATGATTTCCGCGATATTTTCCTCAAAATCAGACACCAATATTGGCGTCAACTTCGCAGTATCCGTCCCATTGCTGTTAAGTGTAGCCAATGACCTGATCGAACAGGGTGCGGTTCGCTATCCAAAGCCAGGTTGGCGGCTGAATATGGCTACTCGTGCCCAGTTGCAAAACATGGCAGCTCCTATTGTTGATGTTGTTCTTGATGGAAGTCCAGCTTCCAGGGCTGGCGTCGAAGCTGGTGATAGAATAATCAAGATTGGAAAGCGCCATGTGCGCACTCCGAACGATGCGATTGCCGCACTCGCCATAGTACCTGCGGATCAACAAAATGTTGAGGTCTCACTTCAGCGCGATGGGCAAGCGGTTACGGTCTCGCTGCCACTGGATTCAGAAGAAGTTGAAAGTGTCGCCGCGGCCACACAAGATGTCGAAGATTGTGGCTATCCTGCTCCCGTCTGTCTTTTGCGCCAGGCGGTCTTTCCCGTTTCGAGTTATGATCCTGTCGCAAGTGGTACACGCATCGGTCCCAATCTAATTGTAACAAACCGGCATGTGGTTGGAGACAGGAAAGACGCCATTGTTCACACGCCGGATGGTCCCAGAAATGCAAAAGTGATCCCCTCAGCCTATTCTGGTGATCTGGTCTTGCTTGAGGTGGATGGATTGCCGGAAGCCGGTTTTATCCCAGACATTGGCAATTCTGTTCTGGAG
>JBPCWJ010000240.1:0-6181 GCA_051009635.1 Rhizobiaceae bacterium | reverse complement strand
ACGCTACACTTAGCTAATAACGGATTTTCATTGATAGTTGCAGAACAAGGCAAGAACATGTTAACATGTTCGTGTTTTGTACGCAGTGATTCCGGTCAATTCCAAGCTCGTGGGATTGGCCAATAAGGCAAAATCACTTCTCCCTTCGAGGAGATATATCGAATGAGGACAACATGCTGACACGCAAACAACAAGAATTGCTGCTGCTGATCCATGAACGGCTACAGGAAGACGGAATTCCGCCCTCATTTGACGAGATGAAGGATGCCTTGAACCTGAAGTCAAAATCAGGAATCCACCGGTTGATCACCGCCCTCGAGGAACGCGGATTTATTCGAAGACTACCCAATCGGGCGCGGGCTCTGGAAATTATCAAGCTACCCGAATCTCATTCTGGTAGCGCAGTTGGAAATGCAGATTCGGGCAGGAACGATCAAGATGGTTCAGCTATACGCGCAAAAGGTTTCAAGCCAAGTGTGATTGAAGGTGATCTTTCAGATAAACACCCCACAGATCGAAATGTTGGTAACACAGGATATATTCGTCCCGTAGAGGACGACCAGTCGGTATCTCTACCAATAATGGGGCGCATTGCTGCCGGTGTGCCGATATCCGCAATACAGGATCATTCCTACGATATTTCTGTACCCGTCGATATGGTTGGCCCTGGTCGGCATTTTGCCTTGACGGTGTCAGGTGATTCCATGATTGAAGAGGGAATCAATGATGGTGATACGGTTATTATCCGGGAAACAAACAGTGCAGATGGTGGCGATATTGTCGTAGCACTTGTAGATGATGAAGAGGCAACCCTCAAACGCTTCAGGCGCAAGGGAAATGCAATAGCACTGGAAGCGGCAAATCCAGCCTATGAGACGAGAATTTTTCAGCAGGAGCAGATCAAGGTCCAGGGTCGGCTTGTTGGACTAATTCGCCGGTATTAAGGCTTGGGTTTTTCGAACACGGGTTCGTCAAGTGCAAGACGTTGGATATTCCACTGGCGAGGTGTGTCTGAGAGGGCGGTTTCAATTTCTGCTCTCCAGATCTGATCTGTAATACGGAACTCATTCGCCTGCTGATCTGGTGATTCAGCGGTTGATAAATCAGTTTTGCTGAAGCGTATTTCATGTGTTCCGAATTTCTCAAAATCCAAACGGGTGAGAATTATCCCAGGGTTGGAAATCCCGTTTCTGGTCTGTTGTCGCTTAGCTGTATATCTCCGGCAATCGGCCCACCACAGCCTTGGCGCTACCAGAATATCTGCAGTCTTACAGGAAGCGTCCAGCAGGTTTGGGTTGTATACGACTTCCAATCGAATGCCATGGGGTGTCGTGGCGACGCAATGATCTTTGTCGCACTCGCCAATCAATTCACTACGGTTTCCCGATTTGCCACCTGACCATGCCCGCAGCCAGATATCTGCTATGAAACGGTTGCGACGCGGATAAAGCAGGACCAGCTTTCCGGATTGATCCGAAACGCCAATCGCTCGCCCATCCTGCGAAACAACAATATCAGGAGGAGGTTGGTTGCCGGCGAAAAGGAACATTGCACCAATCGGGACAATTCCCAACAAACGCAGTCGAGTGTTGAACAGCGTAAGGATCAAGAGTCCCCCTGCCCCGCACAATAATACAGGGATTGTTTGAACACCCGTTATTGCCGGTACAGGAAATGTATTCACCCAATCAGAGATTTGGACCACCAGATTTATTGCCAGTCGAAGCGGGGTAAGAGCTAGCGATTCCAGCCCATAGGGCATTAGCAATGCCGAGGTTAGCGCCAGCGGCATGACCAAAATAGAAACTACCGGCATGGCCAACAAGTTGGACATCAACCCCATGGGTGCGATCCGGTGAAAATGCCATGCCGAGAAAATACCGGTAGCTAGTCCGGCGATTAGGCTGGTGAATGCAAGTCCAAACACATACGCCGCAACAATTTTTGGCGCTGTCCAGATTCCGGTCTTGTGCTCTTGCAAGCCTGCTTTACGGGTACGCCATTTGGTAAACTGTGAATAGGCTGCGACGAGCGCTCCGGTTGCAGCAAATGACATTTGGAACCCCGGTTCCAGCAGGCTTTCTGGAGAAACAATCAGCACTACAATTGCTGCCAATACGACATTGCGGATGGTCAAGGCTTTCCGGTCCATCATGATTGCCGAGAGCATAATGGACAACATGATCCAGGCTCTGAATGTCGCTACTGCACCGCCGGATAAAGCCAAGTATAACGTCGCCGCTATCAGACCGCCTGCAGCTGCCCATTTGCGTGTCGGATAGTAAAGGGCGATTCCGGGTGTCAGGGAAAACAGCATTCTCAACAACCCCAGCACCGTAAGGGTGACCAGAGCCATATGCAGTCCCGAAATAGCGAGGATATGGGCTAGACCGGATTTTCGTAAACTTTCCTGTATGTTCGCGGGGATTCCGGATCGATCGCCGATCATCAGCGCAACGGCAATGGCTCCATCGTCACCGGGCAGGTGCCGTTGAATGTTCCCCGAAATTGCCAGGCGCAACCCGTTGATCGTAATTGTGACGTTCTCGGATAATCGTAAAAAACCTTGAGGCAAGTTGCCCCCAAGCTGCGGCTTTCCCATAAAAATTCCGGTGCCGCCCAATCCATCAAACCAGTTAGAGAATGAAAAATCGAATCCGTTTTTATAAGCAGGTCCCGAAAACCCTTGCAGACGCGCAATGCCCTTTATCGCTTGTCCGGGTTTGAATGGATCATGGCGTGATGCTGCAGACAAACGGATTTATCGTGGCAGTGCGTTTTCCGTCAGTCCTTCAATTTGATATGGCTTGACAACGTAACGTGGATTGCCCCGTGAGTTGAAATCCCGCGCCAAGACGATGCCCGTCATTTCTCCGGTTATCTGGCGGGCGATAACAGGCCCAGATACTATATTGGTTCTGACCTGTGCTACGGTCATACCAAGCAGAAACAGGGCAATGAAAACAGCAAGCAAATGAGCTGTTCCGCGTGACTTGATAAGAATAGCAATCGATGCGGCTGCCAATAGACTGAAAAGTACCACTGCAAAAACCGGTTCAGAATTTGCCGTGAAGTAGGTTGCTATACCCAGGCCAATGACTATTGGCGTAATATTAAAGACGGCGCCAAGATCCCGTTCTTGCGACAGCAAGTTCCGGATGGTTCCGTTAAAATCCTGAAGCGCCCAATCAAGGCGGATTCCAATTCGTTTTAACTGGCTGGCACTGCCGTCACGGTATCGAACAATCGGATTGTTTGTGTCTTCAGCTTCAACGCTGCTTGCTGGTGTTTGTGTCAGATGATTTCTGTCACGATCGGGGGATTCCAAATGTAGGCGCGGTAAATCGTGCTGTACTCTAGTCAGCCAATTTCTGATTGGTCCGCCCGACAAATCAATTCCCCAAATTCATTGCCGGCGATCAAATCCTTCCCCCCACGGTCAGGATCGGCAGGCATGGCTTGCCTGTGCCGCAATTCATGCTACACCACCGCACAACAAATCTCCATAAATCAGAAATGCGCCCGATATACAAATCCGGCCATTCAGTCACCTGGAAAACATTCATGCAGAATTCTGTCGTAACGCGATTTGCTCCCTCTCCCACCGGTTTCCTGCACATAGGTGGTGCCCGAACGGCATTGTTCAATTGGCTTTATGCCCGGAAACATGATGGAAAAATGCTATTGCGTGTTGAAGATACGGACCGCAAACGCTCCACAGACGAAGCTGTAGCTGCGATACGGGACGGATTGTCCTGGATGGGAATTGACTGGGATGATGATCCGATCTCGCAATTTTCGAGGGCTGCACGGCACAGGCTAGTTGCGGAGGAACTGGTTGCAAATGGCAACGCCTATTATTGTTTTGCAACGCCGGAAGAATTGGCGCAAATGCGTGAAACCGCCAAGGCAGAAGGCAGGCCGCCGCGTTATGATGGACGTTGGCGGGATCGCGATCCCTCAGAAGCACCTGTAGGTGCCAAGGGCGTTATACACATCAAGTCACCTCTCGATGGAGAGACGATCGTCGATGATCAGGTTCAGGGGAAAGTGACGTTTCCGAACAAGGATCTGGATGACTTTGTAATCTTGCGCTCCGACGGAACCCCAACTTATATGCTTGCCGTGGTTGTTGACGATCACGACATGGGCGTGACCCATATTATTCGTGGTGATGATCATCTGACAAATGCTGCCCGGCAAACAGTCATCTACAATGCGATGGATTGGGACGTGCCCGTCATGGCCCATATTCCGCTCATCCATGGTTCAGACGGTGCCAAACTTTCAAAACGACATGGAGCGTTAGGTGCTGATGCCTATCGAGAAATGGGTTTCCTTCCGGAAGGTTTGAGAAACTATTTGGTACGCCTCGGCTGGGCACATGGAGACGACGAAATCATGTCGACTGAGCAAATGACCGAATGGTTCGGTTTCGATGGCATGGGCAGAGGTGCCGCGCGTTTTGATCTGTCAAAATTGCAGGCATTGAACGGCCACTACATCCGCAACGCCGATGATGAGTATCTGGTTTCAAGAATGGTGGATATTCTCCCACTACTCGAGGGGGGTAAAGAGAAGGCAGAACAAATTGATTCAGACCTGAAGCAAAAGCTGATTTCCGCAATGCCGATAATCAAGGAAAGAGCAAAGACCGTTCTGGAGCTTGTTGACGGAGCTGATTTCCTATTCGTCAAAAGGCCATTGTCCGTGGATGAGAAGGCTTCCGGAATTTTGGAGGAAGGCGCCTTGCAGATTGCGAAACTGCTACCAGCTTTTGATCAACTGAATGACTGGAACGCTGCTAATATCGAGGAAGCAACCCGAAACTTTGCGATGGAAAATGAACTCAAACTGGGGAAGATTGCCCAACCTTTACGAGCTGCTCTTACCGGGAAAACCGTATCTCCACCAATATTCGAGGTAATGGAGATATTGGGCCGGGAGGAAACCCTGGCGCGGCTTCATGAGCAATCCGGTTGATTTGGGTTGAGATGCTGCCCACTACTTTGCAAGCAAAGGGATAAAACCCAAGCCGCTATCCGTCGGCCTCTACTTCGGCAATTCGATGTCTCAACAACGAAAGTGCCCGGTCAGTCGATGTAATCAATTGCGGCATGATTGACCGGATTTCATCAAACTCCTCCGAAGTGAGGCAGCCAAAATGGATGTTGTTCACTTCCGGCTGGATTGAGGAAAGCTGGTCGAAACGTTTCCATCCCCTGGGCGTGATAAAAAGCTTTGTCCGCCTCCGGTCAATTTCATCCTTCTGCTTTTCGACAAGGCCCTCCGTCACCAGTTTGTTTGTCTCATTGGTTACAAATGAATTGCTTTGATGAAGATGGCTGGCAATGTCTGATACGCTCACATCACCGTTCTTTCCCAGATGCGCGATTGAAATCATGATCATATATTGCGCCCCGGTTAGGCCCATGATCCTGGCATAACCGTCCCGGACCGAGAGTAGGCGTGCAGAGAATGCCAGGCAATCCTGTACAAACTGGCGATAAGCCATGTCTGAACCATCCCTTAGCATCGCTTCAGAGGTGATGGTGAGAAAGGATCGACCAGAATTTTGATGATTGTCATTTGAACTTTCGTATTTGGGCAAATCTGCTTCCACTTCAAGGGACATTGCTGACGAGCGCGGCGTTCCATAATATTTTATGTTTGTAACAAACATTTGTAAAGAATTTAATATATTGACTCTTATTTTTTCGTAAATTATGTTTGTAACAAAACTAATATTCAGTAGGTAATCGGCCTGAATAGATTTTTGATCTCCGGATCAACAGGGAATTAGGAAGAGAGGAGAAGTCCTATGCGAACGAAGATATTTTCAACCATCATATGTGCCGCAATATCGATCAGCATTTCAGAGACGAATGCTCAGGCGCAATCTCAAATTGTCCACGATGCAGAATTTGTGCGCCTGGAAAAACACTTCGGTGAACAATGGTCAGCCGATGATGCGCTTGTCCGTGAAAAACTGGCAGCGCTCGAGGAACGGTTCGGTAAGAAACCGAACATAGTCTACATCATGGCCGATGATGTTGGCTACACCGAACTCGGCAGCTATGGGGGAGGGAAGTTGCGCGGTGCGCCCACGCCCAATCTGGACAAAATGGCGCAACAGGGTATGCGCTTTTTGAATTTCTACTCGGAGGTCGAATGCTCACCG
>JBPCWJ010000239.1:0-2714 GCA_051009635.1 Rhizobiaceae bacterium | reverse complement strand
CTTGACCGCCTCGACGCCAAGTGAAGCCATCAGCAGTGGATATTGCTGGCTGGTTGCCCCGATCACGCCAGCTTTGACGTTCTCGACGCCCGGACATCCGCCATCAACGGAAACGATAAGCACATCGTTTTCACGGCCGATTGCTTTAAGCGCTTCATAGGCGCCTGCGGCGGCGGGTTCGTTAATTGTGTGAATCACGTTGATGGTCGAATCCTTGGCCAGCAGGTTCTCCATTGCGCGGCGGCCACCTTCTTCATTGCCGTCTGTCACATCGCTGCCAACCAGTCGAGCATCGGTTTCGTCGCCGATGACATTCGGGTCAGCCAGATCCACGCCGAAACCGTCAAGGAAGCCCTGGTTGCGGAGGACGTCAACCGTCGGCTGGCTCACATTCAGGTCCAGCGTGCCGATTTTGGCGTTAGCTGCCGCATCGCCCATTGAGGCCTTGGCCCACTGACCGATCAAAAGGCCGGCCTTGTAGTTGTCTGTTGCGAAGGTCGCGTCAGCAGCATCGATCGGGCTGAGCGGCGTATCGAGCGCAATTACCAGGATACCTGCATCGCGTGCCTGCTTTACGGCGGGAACAATCGAGCTTGTGTCAGATGCGGTCAACAGAATGCCTTTTGCGCCATCAAGGATGCAGGTTTCAATGGCCTGGACCTGGGTTTCATGGTCGCCGTCAACCTTGCCGGCAAACGCCTTCAGCGTCATGCCCAGCTCTTCGGCCTTGGCTGTTGCGCCCTCCTTCATTTTTACGAAGAACGGGTTGGTATCTGTCTTGGTGATCAGACATACTGTGGTATCGGCAGCCGCCGCACCCATCATGCACGCTGAAGCCACAAGGGCTGCAACGCCGGTCTTAAGATAATTCATGTTTATCTCCCAATTGGTTCTGCATAGCCGAACCGCGGATTCACGGATCGAACACAATTTGAAATAGGATGGAAGTATCTTTCCCGGCAGTCCCATACGCAGGTTTGTATGTAGCGGTTTCCGCCGGATTTTCCTCCCAATGACAGCATTGCCGTCATCAAGCCAGATTGCTTCCATTTGTGGTCTCTGTCAATAATTAATTTATTATGAATTAATAATAATTGATATTGACCTGGAATTTGTTATGATTTCCGCGAAGAGTTTTGCTGTTCCAAGGGCCAAACTTGCCAAATCGCTCAAACACAAATGCACAAGCGGAAACATGGACCAGGAAATCAAAGAAGAACTGCTGCGGTCGAACCTAAAGAAAGGAACGAATCAGGTCGCGGTTCGAAGTTATAACGAGAAACTGGTTCTTCAGCTTGTCAGGGAACACGGTTCGCTTACAAAGGCAGAGGCAACCCGAGCGACGGGGCTATCGGCCAATGCATCTTCGGTCATCTTCCGGTCACTGGAAAATGACGGTCTGCTGATCAGGGGCGAACCAATACGCGGTCGCATTGGACAGCCGTCGACGCCATTGCGGATAAATCCGGACGCACATTACTATGTTTCACTAAAAATCGGACGCCGCAGCCTTGAACTCGCAGTGGTCGATTTTGCAGGTCACATTGTTTCCTTGCAAAGGATGGCGCTAGCGTTTCCCACACCCAATACGACACTTGAATTTGTCCAAACCGAACTAAAGGGTGTCTTACGTTCTGCAAAGAAGAGCAAAAAGGCAATTTCAGGAATGGCTGTAGCCATGCCATTTGAGTTGTGGAGTTGGACGGAGGAATTTGGCGCGCCCACCTCGGAGATGGAAGCCTGGCGTGAATTTGATGCCGTAAGCGAGTTCGGAAAAATCGTGCCCTGGGAGATTGTCGTAGAAAATGATGCAACAGCCGCCTGCCGCGCAGAACTGGTATTCGGCTCCCATGCGGGAAAACAGGATTGGATATATTTTTATATTGGCACCTTTATCGGCGGCGGCATTGTTCTGAATGGAAGTGTTTTTCCCGGACGGAGGGGAAATGCAGGCGGCTTTGGCCCAATGCGGGTTCCAATTCAAGACGGTGGCCATCGCCTCGTGGATCATGCTTCCCTTGTTGTACTTGAACGAAGTATCGCTGCAGCCGGTTTCGAGCCATTTTCCCTTTATGAAGATCAAACCGGATGGGACCAGTTCGAACCAGATGTAGAAAACTGGATAATACAGGCCTGTCGAAGCCTGGCCGATGCGACAGTTTCCACGCTATCGATCCTGGATTTTGACGCGGTTGTCATTGATGGCGCGATGCCTGAAGATGTCAAAGAACGATTTGTGGTCAGGCTCCAGGAGCAATTGCAGCAAGCCGATTTGCAAGGGGTGATCATGCCCTCGATTGAAGCGGGGCAAATGGGCCGGCGTGCTGCTGTAATTGGAGGAGCAGCCGCATTAATTTGTGCGGACTTCATGATTGATCAAAATGCACTGCTTCGAAACTGATCCGCAATTGGTTGCAGCAGGGCGTTGTTGTATATGTGAAGTAAAGCAAACCAGTTAGTCCGGCTTTACGAATTAGCCGAATCTATCATTTCCAGTATGTGCGCCGGTCCAACCGGTCGAATTCCCTGGGGATTTAGCGCCTTGATTGAGTAGTAACCGCGCGTAATGTGGTCGATGTCGACCGTGTCGGCTACGCCGGGGAGCTTCAGGATACGTTCCATATATTCCGACAGGTGGGGGTAATCCGCGATTTGGCGTCGATTTACCTTGAAGATTCCGTGATAGGCTGCATCAAAGCGGATCAAGGTAACGA
>JBPCWJ010000238.1:0-3159 GCA_051009635.1 Rhizobiaceae bacterium | reverse complement strand
GTGCTGATTGCGTAGGGGTTAACCTCGCCTCTTGGCTGCGAACCGGCGGAATAGGCTTTGAACCGCCCATCGCCGACCTTGTTCAATATTGCCTCGCCCAGGATTGAGCGGGCAGAATTGGCAGTGCATAAAAACAGGACATTGTAGGTCTTGTCTTCCATGATCATTCCTCAACAGGGCAGGGAGATTTCATCGATAACAGGTTGACATTTCTCGGGATTTCCGCCGCAGCAATCTTCGATCATGAAGGCCAGCAACTCGCGAACAACCTCCATGTTCGCAAAGTAACGGATGATCCGTCCTTCCCGGCGGGAATTGATCAGCCCCGACCGGGCCAGCACTGCCAAATTCGCCGACATCGTATTTTGGCGAACATCGAGCGCGGCGGCAATCTCACCGGCTGCCATGCCGGCTGTCCCGGCTTTTACAAGAATTCGGAAAACGGCCAGGCGTGTTTCCTGGGACAGGGCAGAAAACGAATCGAGCGCTTTAAATGTATCCATATATCATGAATTATTGATATATTTGAATGGAGTCAAGATACTCCGTATGGCCAGAGTTGCCAGCCACGAGCATATAGTGAATTGATCGGGATCGTACTTTTCGCGGTCTATTCGCGGTCAGACTTTGAATTTCCATGCGTAAATAAGATGAAAGACTGATAAAATTAGAATAGTATAATATACGGATAGATAATCTGGTTTCAATTTGTACACTGGCTGCACTACCTATTAAATTTGAGGGTCACCAATGTCGAACGAAATCAATATTAGTTTCAAATCTCTTAAGCTCAGTGCTGTTCCGAACGCGGAAACTACAGGTAAACCTGGCGTACTAGCTGAACTATTTTCAAAAAGCTCTGATCTGAAAAACCGAAAATTCAGCCGGGAGACGTCGTTAGTGTGGACGGTGGTGCTGACGGACTCCTGGAAAGGGCGGGACCAAATGCCAAAATAGGCGGCAAAATTCGACTTATCGCAAGCGATTCAGTGGTTAAGAGTGTCAGCGCATTGAGTAAAGATGTACTGTTTGGATATCCGCATGTTTTTCTTGAAGCTGAACGTAGATGGAATTTTCATGTCCTGAAAACCCAGGGAATAATAAAACCCGGGTTTAGCCAGGCCCGAATAGACAAGATATTGGATAAACATCAGACTGGAGATTACAATTCGATCCTTGGAGCGCTATCCAAGATCCAGGTCGTGGTGGGGGCATATGTAAATTTCACAACCAATGAACCGACTACCTGGACATATGGAACTGTCTTGACAAAGCATCCATTCACGGTGTTCCTGAACACCAACAATCCCAATTGGAACTTGCGTAAATCACTTTATCATGAACTGGTTCATGCCATGCAGTTTTGGGGTGGAGTGGAACGTAAGCCACTTCCAAACGGTAAAGTGGACTATGACATTTCTGATGAATTTGCAGAGGGAAAAATACTCTTCAAGGATTTGGGTACTGAACAACAGGCCGAAGTTATTGAGGAGTTTTTTGACGGGTCGCTGAAACTGCCGAAGATCAAAGCCTTTAGCTAGTTTGGCGCACCAACTTTGAAAATGTCGATTGGGGCCGATAATTTCGTCGGCTCCAAAATGTCTAACTTGACAAATCAGCCGTGCCATGTGTTTGTCGCCGCGAATTTTGACAATGGATTTATCCTGGCTTTCATGCCAGTTCCTGCCAGATAAGATCCCGCCAGAAATATCCGGAAACAAATATCATGCACCGTTATCGCAGCCATACTTGTGTTGCCCTTCGTAAGCCCGATGCCGGGTCCACTGTCCGCCTTTCAGGATGGGTTCACCGCGTCCGCGACCATGGCGGCCTGCTCTTTATCGATTTGCGCGACCATTACGGCGTAACGCAAATCGTCGCCGATCCTGATTCTGCTGCATTCAAGGCGGCCGAGGTAGTGCGCGGCGAATGGGTGATCCGGGTGGACGGTGAGGTCAAGGAACGCGATGATGAAGCTATAAACCCTAACTTGCCCACCGGCGAGATCGAGGTTTTTGCCCGCGAAATCGAAGTCCTGTCCAAGGCAGCTGAATTGCCGCTACCGGTTTTCGGTGAGCCTGATTACCCCGAAGACATCCGGCTGACCTACCGCTTCCTGGATTTACGCCGGGAAACAATGCACGCCAATATGATCAAGCGTTCGCATGTGATTTCCTCCATGCGCCGCCGTATGACCGAGCTTGGATTTAATGAATTCCAGACACCGATTCTGACAGCTTCGTCACCGGAGGGGGCGCGTGACTTTCTGGTCCCGTCCAGGCTGCATCCCGGCGAGTTTTACGCCCTGCCGCAGGCGCCGCAGATCTACAAGCAATTGCTGATGGTCTCCGGCTTTGACCGCTATTTCCAGATTGCACCCTGCTTCCGCGATGAAGACCCGCGGGCAGATCGTTTCTATGGCGAATTCTATCAGCTCGATGTGGAGATGAGTTTCGTTACCCATTATGAAATTCTGGAGACAATGGAACCGGTATTGCGTGATGTCTTCATCGAATTTGCCGAAGGCAAGCCTGTGACGGACACCTTCCCGCGCATTCCCTATGACGAGGCGATCCGCAAATACGGAACCGACAAGCCCGACCTGCGTAATCCGATTGTCATGGAAGATGTGTCAGAACACTTCCGCAATTCCGGCTTCAAGGTTTTCGCCAATATACTTGATGCTTCAGACAAGCATCAGGTCTGGGGCATCCCGGCAAAAACCGGTGGTTCCCGTGCATTTTGCGACCGGATGAACTCATGGGCGCAGGGCGAGGGTCAGCCAGGGCTGGGATATATATTCTGGCGTGAGGAAGATGGAGCGATTGCGGGTGCTGGCCCGCTCGCCAAGAATATTGGCCCCGAGCGCACGGAAGCCTTGCGCCAGCAACTGGGCCTGGAAGCAGGTGACGCCTGTTTCTTTGCGGCCGGTGATCCGAAGAAAGTCCATACCTTTGCGGGGTTGGCGCGTGATCGTTCGGCCGAAGAGTTGGATCTGCTGGATCGCGACCGGTTTGAATTGGCCTGGATCGTCGATTTCCCCTTCTACGAGTGGGACGAGGACAACAAGAAGATCGAATTCTCGCATAACCCCTTCTCAATGCCGCAAGGTGGCCTGGAGGCGCTTGAAAGCGAGGATCTGTTATCCATCAAGGCCTA
>JBPCWJ010000237.1:0-4337 GCA_051009635.1 Rhizobiaceae bacterium | reverse complement strand
TGGTCGGTTTCGTAAACATTCCGATCATCAAGTTTTCTGTTGACTGGTGGAATACACTACATCAGCCGGCAAGTGTTTCGAGATTTGACCGTCCGGCGATGGATGCTGCCTTTCTTTACCCGCTATTGGTGATGGCTTTGGCGTATACCTTGCTGTTTTTCACACTGCACCTGATGGGGATGCGCAACGAGATTTTACGGCGCAGAATCAGATCCATGAAGATGCAGTCTGTTCGCGCAGCGGAGGGAAGCTGACAATGTTCGGTCAATATGCAGGCTTCATTATTCCGGCCTATGCCATCACGGCATTTGTGATTGCAGGTCTGGTCGTGTGGAAAGTTTTCGTCCATCGGCAAAGGCAGGCGGAAATTGCCGTACTCGAGAAGCGCGGTATCAAGCGGCGCGCGCAAAAAGGCTGAGATGAACGAATCGGAAGCAAAGGCGCAATCAACAGACAGTCGCTCGTCGAGGCGTTGGGTATTGGCTGCACTGCCCCTGCTCGTGTTTCTGGTGCTTGCTGCAATATTCATGAAGCAGTTGCTGGAAGGCGGAAATACGCGCGAAATTCCGTCAGTGCTGATTGGCAAACCGGCGCCGGTGTTCGATCTTCCCCAGCTTGAGGGATTGAAAAATTCCGACGGGCAATTACCCGGGATCACCAAATCCACGCTTATCGGCAAGGTTAGTGTCGTCAATGTCTGGGCAAGCTGGTGTGGGCCATGCCGGGTAGAACATCCTTTTATCATGGATTTGGCCCGGGATGATCGGATTCAGGTGGTTGGCCTTAATTACAAGGACCAGAATGCAAATGCATTGCGGTTCCTTGCGCAGCTCGGCAACCCATTTTCTGTTGTTGGTGTTGACCAGCGTGGGAGTGCTGCCATCGATTGGGGGGTCTATGGAATTCCGGAAACCTTCATTGTCGATGCAAAGGGTATTATCCGTTACAAGCAGATTGGCCCGCTATCGCCCAAATCATACGAGGAAAAGTTCCTGCCAGCCCTTGAAGAGGCGATTGCTGGTCCTTCAAGTTGAAGTGCTTTCAATTAAACAAGAAGCGCCCTAGTTTTAGCGCATGTCGTATCCTCTACAGCCTTCTTTCGAGAAATCCGTTCCAAAGGGTGATACTCACAAGCGTTCGGTCTGTGAGCATTGCGGATTTGTAAATTATCAAAATCCAAAAATCGTTACCGGTTCAGTCGTTCGCCATGATGGTCGGTTCCTGATGTGCCGCAGGGCGATTGAACCAAGACGTGGCTACTGGACCATTCCTGCGGGCTATCTTGAAATGCATGAAACACCGGAAGATGGCGCAAGGCGAGAAGCATTCGAGGAAGCAAATGCCGAATTGCAACTTGAAGGATTGCTTGCGGTCTACACTGTACCGAGGTTGTCACAGGTCCAGCTGATTTACCGGGCCAGTCTGGTCAGGCCGGAGTTTTCGGCAGGCGAGGAAAGCCTGGAAGTGGCCTTATATGACTGGGATGAAATTCCCTGGGACGATATTGCTTTTCCGACTGTGCATTGGGCGCTGGAGCATGACCGGATGGTGGAAAGCGGTGAAGCCAGCGGCCCGTTTGTCAATCCGCCCGGCGGGTCGACGGATCTTCATCCGTAGCGGTCTTTGCCACGGATTCTGCGGGTTTCCCAAAAGGATGGTTTTCCAGGGCATGGCGCTGGATTAGCGGTAATTGCGCAAGCATGAATACCATCGTCATGGGCATGGTTGCCCATACCTTGAAGTTGACCCAGAAATCGGAGGAGAAATTCCGCCAGACAATCTCATTTGCCAGCGCCATGAGAATGAAGAACAACCCCCATCGAAGCGTCAGTTTGCGCCAGCCTTCAGCGTCCAGCTTGAAGGCAGCATCAAATACATAGGCCAATAGAGATTTGCCAAATGCCAGGCCGCCCAGAAGAATTATTGCGAAAAGGCTATTCACGATGGTGGGTTTCATCTTGATGAAGGTTTCGTCCTGAAGCCACAAGGTCAGCATTCCGAAAATGACAACGAATACCAGTGTGACCAGCGGCATAACGGCTATATGGCGCAGAACAGCGAGCGATATCGCCTGAGAAATCAGCATGGCCACCATCAGGAATGCAGTGCCGACAAAGATCTTGCCTCCGAGGGCCTCCAATGGCGGCCAGGCCGCGGCCAGTTCCTCGCCATAACGATTGGCAAGAAAAAATACGACCAGCGGGCCCAATTCCAGGACCATCTTCAAAACTGGAGATACTTCGGCTTTCTTTGAGCTGGCCTGCATGTCAATTCACACCTGTTGTTTGTGTCGTCGTGTCCAGTCCGGCAATGGACCGGGCAAAATCTGCGGCTTCAAACGGTTCAAGATCGTCTACCTGTTCGCCGACGCCAACGAAGAATACCGGCAATTTGTGCCTTGCCGAAATTGCGACGAGAATTCCTCCGCGTGCCGTACCATCGAGCTTGGTCATTACCAGCCCGTTTACGCCTGCTACTTTTTCGAAAATCTCGACCTGGTTCATCGCATTCTGGCCGGTTGTGGCATCCAGCGTCAGCAGAACCGTGTGTGGTGCGGTAGAGTCCTGTTTTTTCAAAACGCGTATGATCTTCTCCAATTCTGCCATCAGCTCTGTCTTGTTCTGAAGCCTGCCCGCAGTATCCATCAGCATGACATCGCTATTTTCTTTAACAGCACGGGCATAGGCATCATAGGCAAGGCCGGCCGCATCGGCACCTATTTCGCGTGCAATTACAGGAGAATTTGTGCGCTCGCCCCAGATTTTCAACTGTTCGATTGCGGCAGCACGGAAAGTATCTCCCGCCACCAGAAGGGTCGTAAGCCCCGCATTGGCGAGTTTTGCTGACAGTTTGCCAATGGTTGTGGTCTTGCCGGAGCCATTAACGCCGACAACCAGGATCACATGCGGCCTGTGGTCAAGATCGAGTTCGAGCGGCAAGGCGACCGGCGCCAGCGTCTTCTCGATTTCGTCTGCCATTATTTCGCGCACTTCCTGGTCCGTCACATCCTTGCCGATGCGTTGCTGCGACAGGACATCGGTTATCCGCATGGCTGTATCGACGCCGAGATCAGCCTGAATCAAGACGTCTTCCAGTTCCTGCAGCGTGTCCTCGTCCAGTTTCCTCTTGGTGAAGACGGCAGCAATATTGCCCGTAAGCGCGTCGGAAGAGCGGGATAGCCCGCTTTTGAGCCGCTTGAACCAGCCCGCCTTGGGTTCTTCAACCTTAACCGGTTCGGCCTCTTCAGGCTTTTTGTCCTCAGTTAGTGCTACCTTGCCCTTTTTAACCGGCGTTGGCGCATCCGGTTTTGCGGTTGGCTCCACTTCTTTGGCGGCAGGCGCTTTCTCAGCGGGTGATTGTACCGAATCCGATTCAGGTTTTGGTTCGACAGGTTTTTCTGCGGATTTAGCCTTTTTCCGGGGTTGGGGCTGTGATTCTGGTTCGCGTACAGGTTCAGCCTTTTTCTGCGGTACCGGCTCTGCCTTTTTCGTTTCTTCCAGCTTCCTGGGTTCGGCGGGAGGCTTTGGCTGCTTTTTTGCCTGCTGTTTTGGTTTAGATTTCCTGGCAGGCGCAGCTTTTGTGTCTTGCGGTTTTACTTGAGGCGTAACAATTTCAGGTTCAGGTTCAGGTTCAGGTTCAGGTTCAGGTTCAGGTTCAGGTTCAGGCTCAGGCTCAGGCTCAGGCTCAGGCACCGGTGTTGGCTCTGGCTCAGGCTCTCTCTGCGGAACAGCCTCCATCTTGGCCGGAGCTTCAGGTTCCGCCTCTACAACTTGCTGATCGGCAATTTCTTCAACCGGCGGGGTTGCTTCTTCGGTCTTTGATGCGACCTCAGCTTCGGGTTCCTCTTCGGCTGGTTTTTTGGAGCCGAGGGCGAAGGAGAAGATGCGCTTTAGGAGGCCCGGTTTCTTTTCGCTCATTAAATCTGTCTACCTGATCTAGGCTGCGCCGAGAATTTGGGCATTTTGGATTTCAGCATTGTTGAAGACAGGCTCTCCAATCGCGGTGCGGCCATCATGTCCGGTAATTCGGGTCGTTACTATATCGGCATTGCCTTCACCTAAATCATCAATTCGTACAGGTGTGAATTGCTCGCTATGGCCAGATGAATTGCGTTCCACCAGAACATTTACGGTCTTGCCGGTCATGGAATGAAGATGTTCACGGAAAGCAGCTTCTCCCCGCTGACGCAGGATGGCTGCGCGTTGTTTGACGGTTGAACGATCCATTTGCGGCATTCTGGCTGCAGGCGTGCCTTCACGTGGTGAAAACGGAAAGACATGCAGATGTGTCAGGCCGCATTCGTCAACAATCGAAAGCGTGTTTTCAAACATCGCCTC
>JBPCWJ010000236.1:0-5169 GCA_051009635.1 Rhizobiaceae bacterium | reverse complement strand
CTTCAAGGGCCTCAAGATGCGAATTCCGGGGCTTGGTGGCCGCGTGATCGAAAAGTTCGGCGCGGTACCGGTCGCAATGGCACCGGGCGAGATTTTTTCGGCGATGCAGTCCGGATTACTGGATGCCACGGAGTTTCTCGGACCGTTCTCCGATATGGCGATGGGCTTCCAGAAAGTCGCTGACTATTACTACTTCCCCGGCTGGCATGAACCCAATGGAACCGGAGAAGCCTTGGTATCACTTGAGGCATTTTCAGCGCTTCCGGATGATCTGAAATCCATTGTCGAATCCGCGTGCGCCCATACAAATATCGTCGGCCTTACCCAATCCGAATGGTTCAATGCTGAAGCACTGACGAAACTGATGAAGGACAATTCTGTAGATATCAGACCCTTCCCGAAAGAAGTTCTCGAGAAATTTAGAGGAGCAACGGCGGAGGTTATGACCGATCTTGCTGCTACAGACGATTTGACAAACCGCATAGTTCAAAGCTGGCTGGGAGCTGCCAAACACCAGGAAAAATGGTCGGAAGTTTCCCTGCAGGCGTTCATAGGCGCAAGACAGCCATCATCCTGACCCTAGTCGAGCGGTGTGCCATCGAGGTGCATTTTAAGCTTCATCAGGTCCTGCCATGCCAGGTTTTTCTGGCCTGGCTGACGCAGCAGATAGGCCGGGTGAAGCATGGCCATGGCGTCAATCTCCCGGTCGCCGCTGGTATATTTGCGCCATTTACCACGCATCCGCAAAATGCCTTCGCTGGTATCGAACAATGTCTTCGCCGACGCTCCGCCAAGCATGACCAGAACTTTTGGCCCCACAAGTTCGATATGACGCTCAATAAACGGCCGGCAGATCTCGGTCTCAAGCGGGGTAGGGGTCCGGTTTCCCGGCGGGCGCCAGGCAATCACATTCGAGATGTAGCTGTTTGTCCGGTCAAGACCAATGGCAGCCAGCATCCGGTCTAGAAGCTGGCCCGATCTGCCAACAAAGGGAAGCCCCTGAATATCCTCATCACGTCCTGGCGCTTCACCAACCATCATCACGCGTGAATCAGGGTTTCCGTCGGCAAATACGGTGGTCTTGGCGCTGAGGCGCAAATTGCATCCTTCAAAAGCGGTCATTGCTTCGCGCAATTCCTCAAGTGTCTTGACTTTGGCTGCAAGATCACGAGCGCTCTCTACTGCCTTGTCATCGGGCATTGTCATGGCCTGCTGGCTATGGCCTGATTTCGGCATTTGTTCTTTTACGGGAGCCTTGTTGCTGCTTGGGTCAGTAGTCGCTACCTTCCTGCTGGCAGCCGAACTTGCGGCCGCTTCCACGGCCTGCCTTGTCTCGGCAAAGCGGTCCACAGGATTGTCATCAAGTGCAAGGTCAACACCAGAATCGACCTGGAAGCGAAGCGCCTCCAATGCCGTATCGACATCCTTCTTTTCGCTCTTTTCTGACTGTGTACTCAAAATCTTCCTCCGGAAGTCCAACCTGTTATGGCCTGCAATTTGCCACCAGACAAGCAGGCATGTTGATGTCAGCATCATAACGTTCGATTTGGTACGAGTAAGCAGATTCTGTCGCAGGCCGAACGTCGCATGTCTCAAAATCCCGCTGACAATCTGCATCTGGTTGTGTCATACCTCGAAAATTGGCAATACATTTGCAGCCAATTGTATGATGTTATGGATAAAGTACTGCTGGATCTGGAGGGCTGATGGCCGAGGAAACTAATATTCCCGAGCGCGAGAGCATGGAGTTCGACGTTGTGATCGTGGGTGCGGGCCCGGCTGGTCTCGCAGCGGCCATTCGACTGAAACAACTAAACGCGGATTTGGCAGTCGTCGTGCTGGAGAAAGGCGCCGAAGTAGGCGCACATATTCTTTCTGGTGCGGTAGTAGACCCAATCGGTATCAATAAACTCATTCCTGAGTGGAAGGACGATCCCGATCACCCCTTCAAGACACCAGTCACCCGTGATGAATTTTACTTCATGACCCAAAATGGCGGCATTCGCCTTCCGAATTTTGCCATGCCGCCATTGATGAACAATCACGGCAATTACATCGTCTCACTGGGTAATGTTTGCCGTTGGCTTGCAACACAGGCAGAAAACCTTGGCGTGGAAATCTATCCCGGCTTTGCAGCAGCAGAATTGCTTTACAATGATGCAGGCGCGGTCATCGGCGTTGCCACAGGCGATATGGGTGTGGAAAGCGATGGAAAGCCCGGCCCGAACTTTGAACGCGGAATGGCCTTGCTTGGCAAATATGTTCTTATCGGCGAGGGAGTGCGAGGCTCTTTGGCCAAGCAGTTGATTGCCGATTTCGACCTCGGGCGTGATAGCGAACCGCAGAAATTTGGAATTGGTCTCAAGGAATTGTGGGAAGTAAAGCCGGAAAACCATCATCCCGGCCTGGTTCAGCATTCTTTTGGCTGGCCTTTGGATAAATCCACCGGTGGTGGCTCCTTCCTCTATCATCTTGAAGATAATCTGGTTGCGGTCGGTTTCGTGCTCCATCTGAACTACAAGAACCCCTACCTGTCACCATTCCAGGAATTTCAGCGTTTCAAGACACACCCCAAGGTCAGAGGAGTGTTCGAAGACGGCAAGCGAATCTCCTATGGTGCGCGGGCGATAACCGAGGGTGGTTGGCAGTCTGTACCCAGGCTGGTCTTCCCCGGCGGCGCACTGATCGGCTGTTCGGCAGGATTCGTCAATGTTCCGAGGATCAAGGGATCCCACAATGCAATATTGTCGGGGATGCTTGCTGCCGGGAAACTCAATGACGCGCTTGCGGCAGGCCGCGCCAATGACGAATTGGAAGAGTATGACGCCGAATGGCGCGAAGGGCCGATAGGCAAGGAACTGAAAAAGGTCCGAAACGCCAAGCCACTCTGGTCAAAACTTGGGACGCCGCTCGGTATCATGGCCGGTGGTATCGACATGTGGTGCAACACCTTGTTTGGAGGTTGGTCGCCATTTGGCACCATGGGGCATGGAAAACCGGATTACGCAACGCTGGAGCCTGCGGCAGGATTCACGCCGATTGAATACCCCAAACCGGATGGCGAACTCACATTTGACCGGCTTTCATCCGTATTCCTGTCAAATACAAACCACTCGGAAGATCAGCCTGCCCATCTCAAGGTCGCCTCGCTGGATCTGCAAAAAAGTTCGGAGCTTGGTGTCTATGCCGGGCCTTCAGCCCGGTTTTGTCCGGCAGGCGTTTATGAGTGGGTCGATGGTGACGGCAACGCGGTGGTTGGCACGTCGACTGAGGACGCCCGCTTTGTCATCAATTTCCAGAATTGTGTTCACTGTAAGACTTGCGACATCAAGGATCCCAATCAGAATATCAATTGGGTACCACCACAGGGTGGGGAGGGGCCGGTTTACTCCAATATGTGATAGCGCTTATTGCAATTGGAAATCGATCAGGATCGGCAGGTGGTCGCTGCCGATATCTTCCAGCGTCAAAGCGCTTACCACTATAACCTGGCCTTTGGACATCGCGTTATCGATTGGAAGGCCAAACCACCGGGGCCACTGCAGGTTCTTGCCAAATATGGTCAGACCTGGTCCCCATGTAGGGCCGATATTTTCGACTATTTGCAATTCGCCCGCTTCCGCAAAGCGTGCCACGGAATGGCTCCAGGTAACGGAATTGAAATCTCCGGCAATAAGTGCGTTGTCTCCGATCGCATTCAATAAAGGTGTGTGCTGATCAATCAGTCTGGGGCCACTGGCTGGCCATGGCCAACGCAAATGAACCGCTCCAAGCGTAATCTCCGTTCCGTCAATAATGACATCGCTCAAGGCGAGGGAACCATATTCGCCACAATATCTGGGCGTCGAATTGAGCGGATATTTGGACAATATGACGACGCCGCCTGATCCGATGTGAACGGAGCAGTGAAACAGGTGAGGATAGATATCCGACAATGTCTTAATCTTGCCGGGCCAGGAATGTTCGAATTCCATGAGCATCACCAGATCGGGATCCAGTTCCAAAATCCTGGAGACGACCGCGTCCGGCATCTGATTTGCCCAAAAGAGATTCATGGAAAATAGCCGATAGGTCTGATCATTTTTGCTGGCCTGAGCCGGATTGGCGGAAATCGGCAAGCCCGAACTGGTGCTGGCAACCGCGAAGAAACTGATAAGCGCGAAGATTGCTGCGGGAACCCGGCTGCATTTGAATGTCCAAAGTACCGCCATAACAGCCAACAGGATAGCAAGATGGAAGCGGAAGTTTGAAAGCGTATCAAATGCCGGGTGGACGGCACCCAGAAAACCCGCCCCGATTATCACGCTGGTGCCAATCATCGCCAATAAAAGCAAAATACGAAAAACTCTGTACATGGTTCAATTCCACAACGCGCAGCTAGGGTCAGGACTCATTGTTTTCCCAATTGGCTGGATGCAAGTTTTGTTCGGTCGAGTGCTCGGTACCAGTCGAAATTACTGAAATGCAGTTTCGTCAAAACTTCTTAATTTTCTGGAATGCAACCGTTCCGAGGGCATGTCCCGCAGCTTTTCCAGTGCTCGAATGCCAATTGTCAAATGCTGCGCTACCTGCCTTGTATAAAATTCGGTTGCCATGCCGGGAAGTTTCAATTCTCCGTGCAAAGGCTTGTCCGACACGCACAATAATGTCCCGTAGGGAACCCTGAACCGAAAGCCATTGGCCGCGATTGTCGCTGATTCCATATCCAGTGCAATGGCACGGGACTGGGACAATCGTTGAACCGGACCAGACTGGTCCCGCAATTCCCAGTTCCGGTTGTCGATCGTGGCTATGGTTCCTGTACGCATGATTTTCTTCAGTTCATAGCCTGAAAGACCTGTTGTCTCGGCGACAGCCGTTTCGAGCGCAATTTGAACCTCTGCAAGCGCAGGAATGGGAATCCACACAGGTAGGTCCTGATCGAGCACATTGTCTTCGCGAACATAGGCATGAGCCAGCACATAGTCGCCCAATGACTGGCTATTGCGCAATCCGGCGCAATGCCCAAGCATCAACCAGGTATGGGGACGAAGAACGGCGATGTGATCGGTAATGGTCTTGGCGTTGGAAGGGCCGACACCAATATTGACCATGGTGATCCCGCAATTTGAGCCGTGACAAAGATGGTATGCCGGCATTTGCGGCGAACGGTTCGGCGTTGTACCCGAT
>JBPCWJ010000235.1:0-3272 GCA_051009635.1 Rhizobiaceae bacterium | reverse complement strand
ATATAGACCTCAGATCAAGGTCATCAGCATGTTTGAGATGGACGGCCTTCATGGCTTGGGCGAAGTCATCATTCCAGCCACGCATGACCTTGATGTCTTCCGGCTCCCGTTTTGGAAAACGCTTCGGCAGGGCTTCTATGAGGTCCTGTTCGGGCAGGCTTATCCTGTCCACCAGCGCCAGCGCTGCCTGCGTGGCGTCATAACAGGTTGCCAGCGAATCGCGCTGCATGTTTTCATCGCGCCGCTCCCAGGGCATGTTGTAATTCGGACCGGTTGCATAGGCGACGCCCCAATGCGCCATGGCACAATCGGGATCCGCTTCCAGCGCTCTTTTGAAACATTCAATGGCCTCATCGTGGAAATAGGAAAAGCACCAGACAAGACCTCGGTCAAACCATTTCTGGGCCTCCGGTGAGGATGTTGTCACTTTGCGGGAATAGACCTCGATGTCATAATAACCCATATGCCTTAAACTCCCTGCATCCATGAACAGCGGGATTGAGGGTCCTGCGGGGGATGCACCATCAGTGAAACGCATTTTGGCGCGCTTGTCACTTCGGATAGATTTTTCGGAAGTTCTACAGAAACCTAAAACGGCGCAGTCACACCAAGTTTCTCAGCCTCGGTGCGCAGTTGATTGGCCGTGTCTGCCGGAAGCGTGATGCCTTCTTTCCGTAACCGCTTTTCGCTTCTTGCCTCCAGCTCGCCGGGATAGAATATCTCCTCGATATCAGGACCGCGTGGCGTTTGTTTCAATTCCCGAATCAGACACTCCATATCTGCCTCGAATTCTACGAGTGGACGGCAAGCCTTGATGTCTATTGCAAGAACAAGATGCCCGACGCCGCTGGTACCGTTGGCTACATATGGGCCGACAACGGATGATCCAAACCGGCTCCCCGATAGAACGCCTGAAAGTACATCCATGATAGTTGAAATGGCATAGCCCTTGTGGCCGGCCATCGGTAGAATGGTGCCGGCAATCCCTGCAGCCGGGTCGGTTGTGGCCTGTCCGTTTTCATCAATCGCCCAATTGTCTGGGATGGATTCACCGCGCTGCCTCGCAAGATAAAGTTTTCCCCGTGCCACAGCAGTATTGGCAATATCGAGCATCATTGGCGGGTATTTTCCGGCAGGTGCAGCCCAAGACCAGGGATTTGTGCCAACCCGTTTTTCAACCCCGCCCCAGGGCGCCATTGCCGGGCTGGCATTGGTAGACACAAATCCGATGCATCCGGATTGCGCAGCCAGCCTCGTACAATACATGGCGGTTCCGAAATGGCCGGAATTCCTGACTGCAACTGTACCTATGCCATGGGCCTTCGACAGTGAAATTGCGTGTTTCATGGCCGCATGGGCGACAGTCTGGCCAAGGCCGTTTCTGCCGTCCATTGTTGCAATCGCACCTGCGCCTGGTTCAATATCCGGCAAAGCCTCAACATTGATCGCCCCGCTCTTCAGCCTTGTCGCATACCAGAATATGCGCATCACACCATGCGATTGATGGCCCCAAAGGTCGGCCTGAACCAGCGTGTCACCCATGAGATCAGATGCTTTTCTGCCTACACCCATGGCCTGATAGCACCGGGAGGCAAAATCTCTCAGTTCATCATGTTGAACAGTCACTGACATGGTATATCCGGTCTGAAAACAGGCTTCTGTCAGCACAACATAGGACAAATGCCAACTAGGGTCAGGACTCAGCCAAGTTTTTTCGCTATCACCAACTAACCTGCAATCACGAGTTCATGACCATTGGACTATCCGCTCATCATAATTGCCGCCTTTTGTGCGGGCATCCTGAACACCATTGCCGGTGGCGGGACATTCCTCACCTTTCCGGCACTGGTGTTTATTGGCGTGCCGCCAGTCATTGCAAATGCAACCAGTGCCGTTGCTGTCTTTCCCGGATATCTTGGTGGTGCCTTTGGTTTTCGAAATGAAATTGGCTCCTTCGACAGGAAGAAACTCCTGAAACTGACGGTCGTGACACTGACAGGCGGGTTTGTGGGTTCGCTACTTTTACTGGTTTCCTCAAATCAGGCTTTTTCCTTCATTGTTCCGTTTCTTTTGCTTTTTGCGACGCTTGCCTTTCTGTTTGGGGACCGGATTCGCTCCTGGGCTGAAGATCAGCAGCGCATGATCACACCCTATGGCGCTTTCGGACTGTTTTGCGTGAGCGTCTATGGGGGCTATTTCAATGGCGGGCTGGGTATCGTCTTTCTGGCACTTTTTGCGCTTTGGGGCATGTCTGACATTCACACAATGAACGGTTTGAAGAACGGATTGTCCTTTGCGCTCTCGACCATCTCTGTTGCTGTCTTTGTCATTGGCGGGCTGGTGGTATGGCAGCCTGCAATCATCATGATGATTGCAGCAACCATAGGCGGCTATTGCGGCGCGCCGATTGCCAGGGCGCTGCCCCGACATATTATTCGATGGATCATTGCCGGAGTTGGTTTCTCGATGAGCGCCATATTCCTTGTGCGCCTTCTGCAACAGATCTGATAGAGACGCTGCAATTGGCAGATTTCCAGCGTGTGACATTCATCACAACGGCTCCTCCATTCAATACCCATATCGAATGTAAGGCAGCAGGAACTGCCTGCAGGAGAAATATCATGACCAGTGAAACATATAGCGAAAAACGTCACGAGCTTGAAAATTCCAACCCGGTTTTCAATACGTTTGCTACTTCAATGGGTCTGATTGCAGCTGGATTGCTATTCATCGAGCTGGTTCTCTAACACTCAACTTTCAATAGTCTGGTCGCAAGCACCTCTTGGCGCTGCGACCGGCCTCCCTGCCAGAATATCTGCCAGAACACCTGTTTGAAACCTCAGAAAATAGCCAATCCTGTTCGCCCGACTATTCCTCACTGCTCGCAGGCAAACCGATCTCAGTCAGATAGCGCCAGATCAATTTCTTGCCATCAACTTCAAACAATACCGTCGATAATCGCCTGTTCTCCGATGCAGAGGCGCGGGCACCCACTTGTTGCTCGACATATTGAAACAGGATCAGACCGGGCCAGCTTCCCAGTAGCCGCGGTGAATCAATCATAATCCGGAAGTCCGGATTGGCGCCTCTCCCGGCCCTGATCGAATCCGCCAAGCCGGTTCTGGTAAGAATTACTCCTGCCGGTTGTACATTCTCGAATTCCGGATGCAGAACTGCGGCAAAATCCGATTCAAAGCGGTCCTGAGCCAGCTCGCCTCGAAACCAGGCACCAAGAAATTCGTGCAGGCGTTCGACTTCCGCAAGGGCAGAAT
>JBPCWJ010000234.1:0-6069 GCA_051009635.1 Rhizobiaceae bacterium | reverse complement strand
CTGGTATGCGCCATTCCTAACGCTTCCTGGCTTGAATATATTCCGCAATTGGATCTAATTACCAAAACAGGCATGCGCATAGAGGACGGCAGAGCATATCCGAGCGAAACTCCCGGATTGGGCATTGATTGGGATTGGGAGGCAATCGATTCTCTAAGTAAAAACAGTTTCGTTATCGGTAAAGATTAAGCGTTGAAATCAGAGGCGGTAAAATCATCGAAATGGATAGCCGCTTTGCATTCAAACAGCATCTTCTTTCCAGTTGGCAGCGACAATCTGGTGTAATTCGTGGCATCTTTCTCATGTGCCTTGCGACCATTGCTTTTGCGATTATGCACGCGCTCGTCAGGTACGTCTCGTCTGATCTTCATCCTTTCCAAACGGCATTTTTCAGGAATGTGTTTGGTTTGTTGTTCCTGGCGCCATTGATCATCCAATCGAGGTTTGAGTTGTTTCGGAGTCGACGCATTGGCCTCCATGCAATACGCGGACTGATAAATATCGCTGCAATGCTGATGTTCTTCATGTCACTTTCAATGACACCATTGGCCAAGGTAACCGCACTTAGTTTTACAGCACCAATCTTCATGGCGATTTTGAGCATCCTTGTCTTGGGCGAGCGGTTTCGTTTCCATAGATGGTTTGCAATCCTTGCCGGATTTATCGGAATGCTGATCGTCTTGCGACCCGGTATCGTGGCAAATGATATCGGAGCAATGCTGGCTATCGGATCGGCCGCCTTATGGGCCTTTGCAATGTTGCTTATCAAGCTATTGTCCCGCACCGATTCCAGCGTAACCATCGTTGCATGGATGGGTATTTTTCTGTGCGTGTTCTCAATTGGCCCCGCATTGTGGGTCTGGCAACCCCTGGACAACGAAACACTGATATTGCTCACATTCATCGGATTGAGTGGATCGATTGCACAAATATCACTCAGTCAGTCGTTGAAGGAAACTGACCCAACTGCGGTAATGCCATTCGATTACCTGAAGATAATCTGGACCGCATTGCTGGGATATTGGCTTTTCTCCGAAACCCCCGATATCTACACCTGGCTCGGTGCCACCGTAATTTTCTCCTCCGGGCTTTATATTGCTTTGAGAGAAAAGCGATTGAACAACCGAACTGCGGCATGATTGTAGAGAACACATCAACAAACATAAGCCGGAAATTGGCCCGAAGATCAAATTGATCATTTTACGACCAAGGCTGCAATCGGGCGCCATTCGATTGTTGCTTGAATTTATCCCTGATTACAGATTTTGGCGCTTACCAGACATTCTCAATTTTGCAAATCTTGTCTGATAAACCTCCAAGAGAAGACAATGAGTACGGTGTGCTCGCACCAGCCTGTTGTTACATTGCAGCCATATTGAAACTAAACAAGCTTGGCCTATGTCCCAATTTTTTGTTGGCCGTCGGAAAGAAGCAAAATTTATCGCGCTAAGTTCAGAAGACATATTACGCTAGGACATGATCAATTAATTGCTATTTTATTGTTATATAAACAATAACTTACGTGATGGAATAAAATCCCTTCCTGTCCGCCACAGAACATTTTTGCGAAGCGAAAATGTTTGCTGACTCAACCACATTGATGGACATTGCAGCGGCAGGTGTTTCGCAGAAACACCGGGAGCCTGAAGAGTTCAAACTTTCTCCCAAGCTCTCGCCAGACTATGCTTTTAATTATATGAAATAGTGTAATAATTTTCTGCAATGAACATTATTACCAATATCTCTCCCGATAGTTTCTAAAACTTGTCTATCTGTGGTGATCACCGGATTTCCGGCCCCGGTCCGAACGGGCGCGCCAAATTTCCTATTTAAGTTAGTGATGCTGATTTCGTAAATTGCCAGTGAATTGTAATGTTACCACTTCCAGACACCAAAAAGCCCCGGCACAACCGAGGCTTGATGGAGAGGGGTATAGTTTGATCCCTTAGTGGCAAACTTTGATTTTCTTCCAGAAGTAGCCGTAATGGCCCCAAACCTTGATCTTTTTCCAGTAGCAATGATGACGGGGATAATATACGTGACCGTAATGGCCGCCGTGACCACCGTAATATCCACCGGCTTGGGAGTTGGATGTTGAGGCTACCATGGCTGAAGTGCCGATAACTGCGACTGCGAGTGCTGCTGTGATTGTCTTGCGGATCATTGTTCTTCTCTCTCTCAATGCTTGTTTGGATTGGGCATCGTGCCTTTCCGATGATCTTGAGATAGGAACGTAGTTTTCCGGCTGGTGTGCATTCCGGCACAGGAAATGCACACTTTCTGAATTTTTTCTCGGCATCCCTCTAACCGATGCAGGCCTGATAACTGCCAATCATTCATTTACAGGTCATGACAGGTTTTCGCCGGTAATATCGATTTCATTTAATGAGTCAGTGTCAGAACCTACAGCCATTTACCTTTTGGAAATCGGTGGCCAATATCTTTTTGCAGGCCCCGTTTTTTACCAAAGTGGAAAGAAATGACCGGACTGTTCACGTCAGATTTCATGATTACGATGATTCTCGTCAGTATTCATTGGATACCGCTGTTGCTTGCCGCATGGGCATGGCCATTGAAGAAACTGGACTTCTCATTGTCGTCAGCGGTAACGCTTCTTTTCACCATCGCGGCCTGGATAATTGTGGCAGGCTGCCTCTTGGTTTTTTCCGACGTTCAGGCGAGCGGGCAGCAAATGACCGGGTTTGCTGCTTATCTGATTTACTCCTTTATGAGTCTTGGTGCGGTACCAATTGCGATAATAGCGATCCACATTTTCGCTGGCCGTTCACTGGGTATGTTTATACGCTCCAGAATGCGCGCGGGCCAACCCGCCAGCGCTGGCCAGAAGCCCACATTGACTTTTGGCCGTCAGTAAATCATGCCCGCTTTGTATTATGAACAGATAACCGGTTTCGGCATTAACGCTGTCTAGCCGGTCATCCACCGGCAACCCCTTGAGTATTCACATATAGAGAATAGAGCGACTGGCTTGCCGCCATGAACAACCTGTTCCGCTTCAGGCCTCCGAAACAGACATTGGCACATCTCTCCGGCAATTGGATAAATCCGATGGAAACTCCGTCCGGTGCCACTACCAGTACGCCGTCCAGCTCCTCGCTTCCCATTCCCCAACCGCACCATAGATTGCCGTCAATATCGCAACGCATTCCATCTGGTGTGCCGCCTGGGCCCGCATCGACATGCACCCGCTTGTTGGCAATTGTCTTGCCGTCCGCCCCGACATCATAAGCAAGAATTTTACGATGCGGCTCACCGCGTGATTCAACCACATAGAGAATGCTCTCATCGGGAGAAAAACACAGCCCGTTTGGCCCCAATACGTCATCTGTAACAACATGCGCCTCGCCGGTTTCTCCATCGACACGGTAGACCGCTTGTGGAACTTCAGATTCGGCTTTATTGCCTTCATAATTACCCAGAATGCCAAAGGGCGGATCGGTAAACCAGATCGACCCATCCGACTTGACGATGACATCATTTGGGGAATTGAGACGCTTTCCTTGCCAAGCCTCCATGATTGCTGTGATTGAACCGTCAATCTCCGTGCGGCTCACACGACGTCCACCATGCTCGCATGTAATCAGACGGCCTTGACGGTCTCTGGTGTGACCATTCGCGAAATTGGATGGCTTGCGGAAAACGCTGACTGCGCCGGTTTCTTCTTCCCATTTCAAGATTCTGTTGTTGGGTATATCGCTCCACAAAAGATACCGCCCGTCGCCGAACCAGACCGGCCCTTCAGACCATCGGCACCCGGTATAAAGACGCTCCACCGCTGCACTGAAGATGGTGTAGGACTGGAATCTGTCATCCAGAACCTTGATCGCCGGATCAGGATAGCGTGGATGATCACGCCAGCCAGCACTTAACGGCGTTTCATTTGTCATATGCATTCCGATCAATAACGAAAGTGAAAGTCTTGATGTCTGTGATATCAATACTCACAAGGATGCCTTTGAGGGTTGACGCAATATTAGATGTTCACCGCTCGCGCAAATCATCCATGTGCCTTGGTTTGCCGAATTGTTGCATAAGGCTGAGGAGGTTGGAATGAAAATTGTCCGTACGGATCGAGAAATTGAGATGCCTCTTCTTGATGCGGCGTTACGGGAACGCGGCGAGCTTGTGCTGCTGGCGGACGGAATAACCGAGGCGGCATTGGCAGAGGCTGTGATCGATGCTGACCTTCTGCTCATGTGTTACACGCCTGTGACAGCAGGAGTCATTAACGCTGCGAATAGGCTGAAGGGTATCGTCAAATACGGTGTGGGTATCGACGCGATCAACATTCCCGCTGCCATTGCGAAAGGCATTCCGGTCGTTAACATTCCTGAATATGCCGAAGAGACGGTGGCGGAGGGCGCATTCACATTGATGATCGCACTAGCCAAGAAACTGATACCATTGGATCGGCAGATGCAAGAAACCGGTTGGGCCTGGCCTACAGAGCGCTGGCTGGGAAGCGACATCGCTGGAAAGACCGTGGGGATTGTCGGACTCGGACGAATTGGACGCAGTTTTGCACGCATGGCCGGGCAGGGTTTTCGCGCCCGTATCATCTCCTACACGCCAGATTTGTGTGCCGAGGACATGGCCGCGCAGGGCGTTGAAAAAGTTGATGGCCTCGACGCATTGTTACGGCAATCAGACTTCGTCTCGCTTCATTGCACGCTAAATGAAACTACCCACCATATCATCGGCCGGAAGGAATTGGCGCAGATGAAGTCCACAGCTTTCCTTATCAACTCATCCCGCGGGGCGCTGGTTGACGAGGTGGCTTTGGTGGAAGCGCTAGCCAGTGGACAGATCGCAGGCGCCGGCCTTGACGTGTTTTCGTCAGAACCACTCAGCTTGATGGGTCACCAGATGAGCCCGCTTTACCAGATGCCAAATGTCCTGATGTTGCCTCACCTGACTTTCTACACAACCGACGCAATGGAGCGGCTGGAATATGAAACGCTTGAGCGTTGCGATGAAGTATTGGAGGGTCGCCCGGTTCTGATCAAATCACAGGATCCAAGGCTCCAGGATCAGCGGCACAAGGTAAGGTTTGATTGAACTGCCACTATCCCAAAATTGGAGATGACGATTTACTGGTTGATGGTCGGATATCGCCCCAATTGCCTGACCACATGAGGGCAAAAAGAGGCCAATAAAGGCCGGGAAGAAACAATATGGTTTCAAGGCCCATTGGTCGCGTCATTGCGCCAGGTCAATGAAAAACGTTACAGTAGTTTTACAGTAGCTGGTCAGGGAGGAGATCATGAAACAATATCGGTGGCTTCTGCTTGCTGCAGTTTTCAGCCTTGGTTTGGCATTCACAGCCGTGTCTCCGGCAAAGGCAGGATTTGGAATTGGGTTCGTCATCGGACCATTTTGGGGCCCGCCGGTTTATGTCGTGCCCCCACCGGTCTATGTTGCTCCTCCCGTTATCTATGCAACACCCAGATATGGAGGTCGCTGCGATTACTGGGCATCGCGCTGTAATCGTAATTGGTCCAGGAGAAAAGACTTTTTGGGATGCTTGCGCTACCATCGGTGCTAACCCCATGCCGATGTGGTCAAAGGCGGACAAGAGGTAAACTGCTAGGCAAATGAAAAACCCCCTCGATTTTCCCATTCGCAATCGATTCATCAAATGGTTTGTCGAATGGATCACTAGCCTTGGCGTTTTGAAGGGCTGGTATCAGGACTGGGTCGAATTTCCGGTTGAAAGACGCGATGGGTCCGCTTTTCTTGATTACACATTGGGCAGGCTGGGTGTATCGCTCGAAATCACTCCTGAACAACAATTGGAAAATGTTCCTGAAAGTGGGCCGGTCATATTCCTTTCAAACCACCCTTTGGGTGGCCTTGATGGGATGCTATTGACGAAAAAATTACTTGAGATCAGACCTGATCTTAAGGTGCTGACCAATGAGCACCTGCTGATATTTCCTGAATTTGCCGAACTCTTTATAGGCGTGAACGTGCTAAGTGACGATGCGAGGCGTGCCAACAGCAAGGGGATAAGGCAACTGGGTCGCCATTTGGGCGATGGAGGCGCCG
>JBPCWJ010000233.1:0-2684 GCA_051009635.1 Rhizobiaceae bacterium | reverse complement strand
CCTCCCGACTTACCCCTGATGTCACGGACATTGCCGCTTTGACGTTTACCTCTCCACCGCATGTGGCAACTCCCGAAACATTAATGACATTCACCAGGGTCAGAACCCTAGGGTCATGGCCCTAAATTCATGACAAAGGACAATTAGACCACGTAAACATATTCAGCATCGGCTGCAAAGTGTTCAAACTCCGAATTCAAGCTGATAAATGGCAGGAAATCGTGCTTGACCCCCTTTCCCTTGGAGCCGCAATACCCTAAAAGGCGCGCTTAGCCAGACAGACCAACGATTAAAGCGGGCGGCCATCCGTCCGTTTGTTTTGTGCGGCTTGACTGGCCAGGCTACAAAGCCAATTTTGCAACCATGACACCACCATCCGATCCTGTCCGGATCGCAGTCCAAACCGGAATGACACATGCCAAAACGTACCGATATTGATACCATCCTTATTATCGGTGCCGGACCGATCATCATAGGTCAGGCTTGCGAGTTCGATTATTCCGGAACCCAGGCCTGCAAGGCATTGAAAGCAGAAGGCTACCGGATCGTATTGGTCAATTCCAATCCGGCAACCATCATGACGGACCCTGATCTTGCCGATGCGACCTATGTGGAGCCGATAACACCATCTGTTCTAACCAAGATCATCGAAAATGAAGTTTCTGAACGCCCGGACGACAAGCTCGTAATCTTGCCGACCATGGGCGGTCAGACCGCATTGAACACAGCGCTTTCCCTCAAGCAGCTTGGTGTTCTGGACAAGTGGAATATCGAGATGATTGGGGCAGATGCCGCCGCAATCGACAAGGCAGAAGACCGCAAACTTTTTCGTGAGGCAATGCACAAAATCGGATTGGACACGCCCATTTCAAGGCTTGCCAATGCTACCGAGATCAAGAGCCAGGATAAGGCTCTACATAAGCAAAAACTGGATGAATTGCGCTCGGAACATGGTGATGGCGAAGCCTATGATGCAGCAGCTTCTACCTTTGAGAAAGAATGGGCAAAGGGGGAGCAGGATCGTAAGGAACGCTATAAGGCCCATGCTCTGGCAATCGCATCTGACGCGCTCAATGATGTCAGGCTGCCTGCGATCATCAGGCAGTCATTTACCCTTGGCGGAACCGGTGGCGGGATTGCCTATAACAAGAGTGAGTTTTTTGAGATCGTTGAAGGCGGGCTGGACGCCTCACCTACCACCGAAGTTCTGATTGAGGAATCGGTTCTCGGCTGGAAGGAATTCGAGATGGAAGTTGTCCGCGACAAGGCGGACAATTGCATCATCATATGCTCAATCGAGAATATTGATCCCATGGGCGTCCATACGGGCGATTCGATCACAGTCGCTCCTGCATTGACGCTTACCGACAAGGAATATCAACGCATGCGCGATGCTTCCATCGCGGTATTGCGTGAAATCGGTGTCGAAACCGGCGGATCGAATGTGCAATTTGCAGTTAATCCTGAAAATGGCCGCCTGATTGTCATCGAGATGAACCCTCGCGTCTCCCGGTCGTCAGCACTGGCGTCCAAGGCTACTGGTTTCCCAATTGCCAAGGTCGCCGCAAGGCTTGCGGTTGGTTATACGCTTGACGAACTGGAAAACGAAATCACCGGCGGTGCAACCCCAGCGTCCTTTGAGCCTTCGATTGACTATGTGGTCACCAAGATTCCGCGCTTTGCCTTCGAGAAGTTTCCCGGAGCCTCCAGAAATCTGACAACCGCGATGAAGTCGGTAGGCGAGGTTATGGCAATCGGCCGGACCTTTGCTGAATCGCTGCAAAAGGCACTTCGCGGGCTTGAAACCGGCTTGACCGGCCTCGATGAAATCGAAATTCCCGGGCTTGGCGAAGGCGATGACCGCAATGCAATCCGTGCAGCTCTCGGAACACCAACCCCTGATCGTTTACGCATGGTTGCCCAGGCATTCCGTGAAGGCTGGAGCGTGACCGACATTCACGCCTATTGCAAGATTGATCCATGGTTTCTTGAGCAATTTGAAGCGATCCTCAGCATGGAAGCAAAAATTGTCGAACATGGCCTGCCGGAAGACGCCTCAAATCTGCGCATGTTGAAAGCCATGGGTTTTTCCGATGCACGCCTGGGTTCGCTCATTGGTTCCGATGCAGAGGCAGTAGCCAAGATCAGGCAGAAAGCCGGTGTAAGGCCGGTATTCAAGCGCATTGATACCTGTGCAGCAGAGTTCGCCTCACCCACCGCCTACATGTATTCCACCTATGAGACACCATTTGACGGAATGCCCCGTTCGGAAGCCGAAACATCCGGCCGCAAGAAAGTCGTCATACTGGGAGGTGGCCCGAACCGTATCGGACAGGGGATCGAGTTCGATTATTGTTGTTGCCATGCCGCATTCGCACTTGCTGATGCCGGGCTGGAATCCATCATGGTCAATTGCAATCCCGAAACGGTCTCGACAGACTATGACACCTCGGACCGGCTGTATTTCGAACCATTGACCGCAGAGGACGTTCTGGAAATTCTGGAAGTCGAACGGGAACGCGGGACACTTCTTGGCGTAATCGTGCAATTTGGCGGCCAGACGCCACTGAAACTTGCCTCCGCACTGGAAAAGGCAGGTATCCCGATATTGGGAACCTCACCCGATGCAATCGATCTTGCCGAGGATCGCGACCGGTTCCAGAAACTGCTGCACAAACTTGAGC
>JBPCWJ010000232.1:0-7993 GCA_051009635.1 Rhizobiaceae bacterium | reverse complement strand
GGCCCGACTACTGTCAGATCCAGACTCAAGTCGACATCGTGAAAACGTGCACCAATGAATACATCGGCATAGCTGGTTGCAGTCTGATGGAACCGGTAACTACCTGCAAAAGTTGACATTGATAATTTGTAGCCGACATCCAATGCACCATTGAAGCGGTTTCCAAAGGAGGCTGAGGCACCCAGATTGAGATAGACAATATCCCACATGAAACCGAATTGATCGTTTCTGAACTCACCAGAGCCCATATAGAGCCCGTCTATCGCATGCAGGAATTCGTTGAAGTTGTTGAGGATGTCCTTGGTGGTGACATCAAAACTCACCCTATTGCCATTGGCGCCCGAAAAACTTCCACTCATTCCAGGCAGCCATCCATAAAGCGGATCGACAGCCCAACGCCAGGCTGTATCTATGCGCTCCTCGACTGGAACCGGATCTTCCTCAATCTCAATGGCATCTGCAGCCAGGGCAGATTGCGACATTGAAAAACTTCCCAGAGCCAAAACGCCCGCGAAAATAATATTGCGTGAAGTATGCATAGATTCGCCCAATTCCCGTTGGCTGAATACACGCAGGAGGCAGGTTGATTTCTTGGTAATCCGGTGCCTCCGCAAAAAAACGATTCAGCGAAGATTGCCCGTAAAAGATACGGCAAAATCGGAAGCCCAAATAGAAATTTCCGGGAAACTTGTTCAGTTATTGTGCCTCTGTGACATTTTTGGAACAATTTGGTGTCGTTTTTAGAAGCTGAGAATCCTTTGGACGAACCAGCTCGCCGAAAGAATACCAATTCCGTAAGCAAGAACGGTACGCTTCCATTTCAAATCCGCGTTGAACAGCGTTTTGATTCCCACCGCAATGGTCACGACAACGGCGACAAACATCAACTGACCTGCTTCAACACCGAGGTTGAAGGTCAACAGCGCCAGTGGAACATCCTTTTGCGGCAGGCCGATATCCCTCAAGGCACCGCCAAATCCCAAGCCATGCAATAGTCCGAACATGAACGCAACGCTCCATGGATGGCGCGCGGTAAAGTCAATTATACCACGTTCCTTGCGGACTATTTCGCTCGCTATAAAGACAATGCTGAGGGCAATCAGCGCTTCGACCGGCGGCTGCGGTATCGCCGCCCAGCCAAGAGCAGCCAGCGCAAGCGTGATGGAATGTGCGATAGTGAACGACGTGATCGTATAGATCAGGCTTCGTAAATCCCCGATCAGCAGGAGCAGTGCGAATACGAAGAGAAGGTGGTCAAGGCCGAATATGATGTGCTCTACACCCAGGATGAAATAGGCATAGGCGGTATCAAGTGTTGAAGGTGAGGCAACAATCCGCAGAACCGGATCATCCGATGTGAGCCTCGCGGTCTGCACGGTTTCATCAAGATTGGTTATGCGTACCAGCACATCGGTCAGCGTGGCGGGCAATCCGTCAATCTGTATGTCCCGCCCGGCAAGGCCATCGGTACAGGATGATTTCCAGCGGCTGATATCTGCACCGCCCGGTCGCGTGGAAACAATCGGAGAAACTTCCTGACAATTCTCAGGCAGACCTACATGCAGGGATAGGCGGCGGTTATTCGCAAGCGGAACCTTGAACTGCAGTTCGTAGATATCAGGTTCGGTTTCATTTATCTCCAGATAGGCAGGTTGCAGTTCATGGGAATTGGCAGGCTGGACTACGAACGCCACCAGCGCAAAAACAAGCGTTGCCAGAAAACGGACCATTATTGCTGCTCCGTCTTGGCGCCATCGCTGCCAGCCGGCTCCCTATCCGGCCAGATGATTTCCACATCATAGTTCTCCAGCAATTTTTGATATCTGGCATCGGAAATCTCGTGGCGTTTGTCTATTTGCCAGTCTCTGACCACTGCTCTGCGCGCTTCTTCAAGGGAAGGGTCGCGGGGATCAACTCGTTCGTCGATAAGTAATAGATGTACGCCATAAGTTGATTTTATCGGTCCGGTCCATTGGCCCGTTTCAACATCAGCCAAGGCTTCTGCAAATTCCCTGCCAAAATTGGCAGCTATCCTGTTTTCGGTAATCAATCCAACGCTGGCAGGCAGAAGTGTCGGATCACCAATCTGGTCTGAATTTGCGGCCTCAACATTAGTCTCCAGTAAGCTCAGCATTTCTTGCGCGTCGGCAATCGGATTATCGCGTTTGCTGGGATCAATATAAATTTGCTGAAACTTGTATGCGGCAGGTAGCCGGTATTTGTCTGAATTTTCCTTCAGATATGCTTCGAGTTCCTCATCTGCCGCTTCCAGCTCCCCCGCAGAGGGGTCCATCAGAAACTCCAGTTTTTGCTGTAGCCGCCGGCGGATGATCGTGTCATTTCTGTCCAGACCCAATTTCAGGCTCTCGCGATAATTGACTTCCTCCTTGATGAAGGAGTTGACCAATCCTTCCAGCTCCTGCTGGGTGGGAGGCCGTTGCCTGCTTCTGGCAAATACTTCCTTGAGATTTGCAATGCGGCCTGGCCCGACCTCAATTTTTTCATTTTCCGTGGTCGGCATATTCTGCTCGGTAACAGAATAGAGCGCAAAGACGGCAATTCCCGCAAGAAGGAAATGTACCAGCGGCTCACGGATCAAGCGGCGTATCATTACTTGGGTCTCCAACGAAGTCGGTTGGCTCTTGGGTGGACAAGCGCAACTCTGTTGTGGAAATGGATTTGGCAGGTCCAAACCCAAGCGAATTCCATAAGCCTCGAGCTGGAATTTGCAAGTTAAATCGAAGCAAGTACCTCCGAGGATATGGCTGCCGCCGCAAAATTACATTCTACTTTGACCTGAAGGCGCTGATCAAATCGTTGGCATTGCCGCCACGGCGTGGAGCGTTCTCTACAGGCGGTTCAGGTGCTCTTCTGGGCGGAGGAGGGCTCATTGCCGGTGGAGTCTGATGGGAAAAGCCACCAGACTGCTGCCTCTGCGGAGGCGTGGAATTGACCTCGATCTGCGACGGGTATCCGTTGGCCGCAGGATTTTGCACTTGCCTTTGCGGTCTCTGCTCTCCAGCCGGAGCTGCTCCATTGAGCTGGTTCTCACGTTGCGGGACACCGACATCCCGGGCAGCTTCGATCAGGTCAATTTCATCGGCGTCTGCAAATCCGGATCCGCCGCCACGCATGCGCTGGACCACATCGGTTATATCAATCTCGCGCCCATTGCGAACCGCTTCCTGGACGTCATAAATATTACTGCCAGGCAGCAATTCCTTGGGAATTGTCTCAAAGGTCAGGCGCATCGGGGTCTTGATTGCTTCTCCAAACGCAATGCATTCCTGGTTTGCAATGGAAGCAAGAAATCCGACCGTGCTTTGGGCACCATTTGTCATCGCGCCACCAATAATCTTTTGGTCAGCCTGATTGGACAAACGCATCGCAAACACAGTGTTGCACTGGGAAAATATGGTAGGATCCAATTCGCTCGGGCGTTGGGTAATTACGCCAAGATAGACACCATATTTTCTGCCTTCCTTGGCTATCTTTGCAATCGCCTGCCTTGTCGGCCAGAAGCCCGCATCCGTGTTTGCTGGCACATATCTGTGAGCTTCCTCGCAAACAACCAGGGTTTGAACACCACCCTGGCTGGCCAGGCCCATATCAAATGCCATCCGGCAAAGGACTGACACTACAGAACTTACAACTTCACTCGGCAGGCCCGACATTTCAACAATACAGATCGGCTTGTCATATTGAGGAATTCGGAACAGATCGGCAATAATAGATTTCATCCGGTCGCCGCCAGTACTGGATTGTCCGAACATGAACTGAAAGCGAGGATCCTTGCTGATAGACGAAAGACGGTCATGAAGCGCCTTTAGGATTGGTTTCTCCGCCTTTTTGTCGAGCATGCCAAGGTGCTCGTCAATAATCTTCAGCAAATCAACAATCCTATAGGGAACCGGAGAATCTGCCGTATAACCGTTCACCGCAGAGCTTCGGCGAACCAGCGCACCCGGTTTTTCCTCGCCCTGGACATATCGCTCCTTGGCTTCAACTACCAGATCGCGCAGGATTTCAGCTTCGGTATCAAAACCTTTCTGCCCGCGAAAAATAACTTCAATCAGCTCTTCAAATCGAAACAACCAAAATGGAAGCTGCAGATTTGATGCATCCTTGATGATGGAAACTTCGGCAAAAGCGCTGGTGAATTCATTATGCGGATCCAGAATGACGACCCGCAATTCCTTACGTTTTTCAATGATCTTGCGCAGTATCAACGATACCGAAGTTGATTTACCCACACCGGTTGAGCCGACAACGGCAAAATGCCGTGAAAGCAATTTGCTTAGATTGATTTTTGCCGGAATGGACGATTCCTGGGTGACATGACCGATCTTGATCGAATCATCGCCTTCATTTTTATAAATTGCTTCCAGATCACTTGGCCGAATACGTTGGGCAGATGCGCCCATGCGGGGATAATTGGTTATTCCCGATGTAAATCGGCGATCACCACCACGGAACTGAATTTCACCAACAAGTTCGATGTGGATTTTGATTAAATTTTCTTCGCTGCCAGTCCATTTTCCGGTTGGTGCATCAACTTTGAATGCCTGACCAATGACACGGTTTTCGCCTTCCTGAATGGATATCAATTGCCCAACCGCCCAATAGTTTTCTTTTGAGCCGTCGCCGTCTTTTACCTCGGCGGCAATGATCGAATGTGTCCCGTTGCAATCGATTACGTGCCCCTGGCTAAATTCGCCCGGTTCATGTGGGTCATTATTCGAAGGTCCGGTATCTACCTGGCGGAGCATGGTATTGGGTTGCATATGGTATCCCTTTGTCCTCACGCTATCCCATTGAACTTAATTTCAGGTATGCGCATAGGGTAAATAAACGGTAACCAGCATCGAATCATGTGGAAGGTTTCAGCCAACTACTTGAATGTCATGAATGCAGAATTTGATACTTGCAGATCACCTCGCATGGCGTTATCGCAACAGGGAAATACATCATCCTGGACGGGCTCATGCGCAACGAAGTGTGCAGAAAGGATATCTGATGAAATGTTGATGAAGCTGAACGGGCGCTGGTATGATGTTGGGGATGATTTTTCGACCCCATTGCTTTGGGTTCTGAGGGATAGATTCGGACTCAAGGGCACAAAATACGCCTGTGATTCGGCTTCATGTGGCGCCTGCACAGTGACCATCAATGGAAAGGCGGAACTTTCCTGCCAAAAAACAATCGCAGATGTGGATGGCGAGGTCCTGACAATTGAGGGCGTCGGCAAGGAAAAAAATCTCCATCCGGTTCAGCAGGCATGGCTTGACGAGCAGGTGCCCGACTGTGGTTATTGCCAATCCGGCCAGATCATGGCTGCAATCTCCCTTCTCTCGCGAAATTCCAATCCCTCGGATGCCGAAATAAATGAGGCCATGCGGCAAAACCTGTGCCGTTGCGGCACCTATCCCAGAATTCGCCTTGCAATAAAGCGGGCCGCAGAATTGCTGAGGACCAGTTCGTGAAACCCGTTGATTTGGCTAGACGTACTTTCTTGCTGGGTTCAACCGCGATTGCTGGCGGATTGGCTGTTGGTTACTACGTGACCAAACCGTTGCGAAATCCGCTGCTGGGACAAGTTGAACCGGGAGAGGTTGCATTTGCTCCTTATGTAAAAATCAATACCGGCAACGATGTTACGGTGGTCGTTCCCAGATCAGAAATGGGGCAGGGCATTCACACCACGCTCGCAGCCTTGGTTGCCGAGGAACTTGATGTGTCGATGGAACAAATTTCAGTCGAGCATGGGCCTGCTGACAACTTCTATTACAACTCTGCTGTACTTGAAGAGCTGGTGCCATATGTCGATTTTGAGGAGGGAATGCTTGCGGGCGTGGCCCGATCCATGGAAACACAGGCCGGAAAACTCCTGGGATTGCAAATCACGGCGGGGTCTACATCCGTAAAGGACGGCTTTGAAAAAATGCGACTTGCTGGCGCCCTTGTGCGCAGCCTGCTAGTGCAGGCCGCTGCGGGAAAATGGAATGCTGATGGCAGGACATTCATTACAGAAAATGGCTCCGTTTCAGACCCTTTCAGCGGAAATTCGGCTACATATGGAGAATTGTGCGAGGCGGCAGCCAGCCTCGAGGTACCTGAAGATTTGTCGTTGAAATCCAACTCTCAATGGAAAATTCTGGGAAAACCCCTTCCAAGGTTGGACTTTCGCGAGAAGGTAACCGGCTCGACCGTATATGGGCCGGATATTCAGTTAGCGGAAATGTTGTATGGAACGGTAAGACTGGCGCCAGGACATGGGCTGGTTCCGGTCCAGATGAACGACCTAAATGCGCTGGATGTTCCAGGCTTTATCAAGACTGTCTCTATCAACTTGCCCCACGGCAACGGATTTGGCGTGATCACTACCGGACTTTGGGAAGCCTTCAAAGCCGCAGAGGCGTTGGAAATCCAATGGAGCGAACCTTCCAATCCCATCGGTACTGAAGAAATTAATTTGAAGCTGGAAAACAAATTGAAGGAACCGGCAGATTTCGCACTTCGGGAAGAAGGAAACGCCGACCTGGCATTTGCAGATGCTCCGCGTAACGAAACGATTGAGGCGAAATATTCCGTACCACTTCTTGCTCATGGCTGTATGGAACCATTGAGCGCAACCGTGAGGCTCGGTGATGGATTTGTGGAAGTCTGGACCGCCAGTCAGGCTCCGACGATGCTGCGTTCCTTGATAGCGGAAAATACCGGCCTGGAAGATGAAAATATTCACATTCATACAATTATGAGCGGTGGCAGTTTTGGCAGGCGTCTGGAATCAGATTTCGTTCTTTTCGCGGTCGAGATGGCAAAACAAACCGGAGGGTTGCCAATAAATGTCGTTTGGTCCCGGCAGGAAGATTTTACGCATGACTATTATCGGCCGCCGGCAGTTGCAAATATGCGTGCCCGTATCAAGCGGCGGAAACTGCCTTTGGCCGTGGAAATGTCAGTGTCGTCACCTTCTGTTTTAAGTGACTTCATGAAGCGGACCTACCCGGACTGGTATTGGGCCGGGGCCGACAAGATGATAACCGCGGGTGCTCATGATCAACCCTATTCAATCGAGAATTTCAGTGTTGCAGCTCATCAATGCGATCTGAAAGTGCCGATAGGTTTCTGGCGCTCGAACGGAGCTTCGTTCAACTCGTTTTTCCTGGAATGTTTTCTGGATGAGGTAGCTCATGCCGGCCGTATCGATGCTCTTGGCATGCGCCTGCAATTGTTGGCAGAGCATCCTCCGGCAATCAAGGTTCTGCAGAAAGTCTCGGAAATGTCGGGTTGGGGTCGCGATCTTCCTGAAAACAAGGGCCTTGGATTGGCACAATCATTTTCATTTGGAACATGGGTGGCGGTCGTTATCGAAGTAACCAGTGCTGATGATCTGATAACCATGGAAAGGGTGTGGTGCGCCGTGGATATCGGGCAGGCTCTGGACCCGCAAATTGTAAAGGCTCAAATCTCGTCTGGCATAATTTTCGGTTTATCTTCTGCAATCGATCAGGAAATAACTTTTAGTAATGGGGAAGTACAGCAAAAGGACTTCCCCCAATTTGGCATGCTACGTATGGATCAGTGTCCTGATATCGACATTGAACTTGTCAAATCGGGAGGACCAATGGGCGGGGCTGGTGAGGCAGGTACGCCACCTTCAATACCGGCACTCGTAAATGCGATATATGATGCTACGGGGAAACGTATTCGCAACCTGCCTCTATCCAGGCATTTCCGCTTCAGTTGAATTGGTTGCGCCCCTTCCTTTCACTGGGATAGAATTTGACAAACTCACCCGTCTTGCAGAACTGGTCGGCCAATGAACGAGAGTGCTGAAAATGAACGGGAATTTGGTGACGCCTCTTTAGAGGCGCCGCATGATGATGGGTTCTATGACGAGGACGGCTTTGTCCGGACAGAGTTCAAGGGCCACATTGAAGCGCTCCTTAAATCAGGCAAAGTAAAGAAACTCCGCAAAGCAGTCGCGAAA
>JBPCWJ010000231.1:0-5563 GCA_051009635.1 Rhizobiaceae bacterium | reverse complement strand
TGATCCTTTGATAAGTATCGAAGGTAATGTCGCGGACGGACTTCAACGCTTGCGGGTCATATATACGCCAATTCCATGCAGCAATTAGCGCCACAAGCGAAATCAAGAGTACGGTCAGGGTCTTGCTGTTAAAAATACGCATCAATTTTCTGCGCCTGTGCCATATCCAGGACGTTATGCGACGGGCCAGTTTTTGTCCAACACGTCCCAATTTTTGGCAAAAATAGATTGCAGAATTGTATTTGTATTTGTGACGTAGGTCTGCCTTTGACTCATGATGTTGGTTAAGCTATTTGAATTGAATGGGGCTCATCTGGCTGTATCAGCCACGACAAAACGCAAAATTTTAGCGACTGTTGATCTTTAAAAGTGGTGAGACATCAAATGATTAGACAATTCATAAATTCAGAGGTGGCATCCAAATCCAATAGCCGCAGATGGAAAAGTATTTTCAGCGTAGCTGGTATGGCTACCTGTCTGGCAATGCTGCCGGGATTAGCCATCGGTTCTCAAAAGGTTGGCGAAACCGTTGTCGTACGAAATGCGGTTTCAGCAAATGGAAGTTCAGCCGGAACAAGGCGATTGGACGTTAGCGATGCGGTGAGCGCTTCCGAGATAGTCTCGGCCTCTGCAGATTCACATGGTGAACTCAGGTTGAACGACGATTCGCTGGTCATCGTCGGGGAAAATTCTTCTGTATCGCTTGACGATTTCGTTGTGGCGGAAGGTGGAACCTTCAAGTCCGGAACATTGAAAGTGGCAAGAGGCGCTTTTCGCTTCATCACCGGTAATTCCCAAAAGGATACGTTTCGGATCAAGACACCGCTTGCAGATATCGGAGTCAGGGGAACTGTGTTTGATGTCTATGTCGATGAAAGTTCCGGTAACACGAAAGTGGTGTTGTTTAACGGGGCGCTGGTGGTGTGTACACAGTCTGGTGAATGCGTGTTGGCACAACGGTCATGCGACATAATTGAAGTCTCTTCACCCAACGAGATTGGATTTAAACCCTTTCTCAGAAGTGCCGGACGTTCGAGGTCTGACGAAGCATCGCAATTTGGCTTGAGTGAAAAGCAAGGTAGATTCGGACGGCAGTGGCGTGCTTCGACCGGCAACTGCAATGCTCGTGCAGCGCAGGAGGCAAGAGACGGAAGGATCGAGTCAGACAATGACGGACCTGATGCGCCGGAGCCATCCCAACCATCCCAACCATCCCAACCATCACCGCGTGATGATCCCAAGGGTGGAGATGATGTTTGTTCTAACTGCCAGTAGCAGCAGGAATCCTAGGGAGAAATCTAGAGGAAAAGATTTTTAAGCCTGTTGCTTAACCCGTGCGGGTAAATTCATCAGATCAACCGACATTCTCTCGCGGGCCATGCCGCTAGGCGGGTGGGCGGCCTTGATATGTCTTTCCATCTTGTCGACTTCATCATCTGTTCTAAACGGCATGTGATGGAGGCCCAGCATGGCACCCGCATTGGCTGTCTCGCGAAGACGCAGCCCTTCTTCCCAGGTTGAATGGCCATAGCCTACAAAATCAGGAAGCTCCTCATCAGTCAGACTTGTGTCATAGGCGAATATATCGACATCAGTTATCAGCTTGATGATGTCCTGATTTGGTTTTCCGGGAATGTGTTCGGTGTCGGTAACAAATGCGAATGACTTTCCCTGGAAATCGATTCGGTACGCAGTAGCGCCGCCGGGATGGTGGAGCGGAGCGGTACGCAATTTGATCCCGTCGCCCAGATCAAAGTCGGCAAAATCAGCCACATCACAATAGGTTATGTCCGCGGTGAAAATTCCGGGGCCAACCGGAAAATAAGGTCTGCGCATCAGGCCTTTCATCGCGTCTTCGGCAGATTTGGCACCGTCAAGCTGCCCCATCCAGACATTCACCTTGAAATCGGGCAGGAAAAACGGCGCGAAAAAAGGAGTTCCCTCCACGTGATCGTAATGAACATGTGTGAACATCAGATCGAGTTGGCGCACGCGGTTTTGGGCAATCAACTTGCTGCCAAGTTCACGAATTCCAGTGCCTGCATCAAATACAATTATGCGATCTCCGCATTGCAGCTCTGCGCAGATGGTGTTTCCGCCAGTTCTCTGAAACTCGATTCCCGGTGAAGCAAGCGTTCCGCGAACACCCCAGAATGTCAGACGGAATTCTGTATTTCGTTCTGAAGACAAGGTTCGGATATGCTCCACTCAATCATCCAGTCTGCGCATTGTGCCCGTCAAACTGCATTTTTCTTTCGCGCCAGGTTCAAGCAGATTTTTGTTGCTCGAGTTCCCGCCGGGCATTTGTTAGTTCCGCTGTAGTATTGGATAGGCGCAATGCCAGTTCGCGCATAACCTGGATACCCAGCTTCGGGAAATCCATAATCAGTCCCAGAAAATGTTCCTTTTTGATCTTGAGTGCAACGAGTTCTCCATTGGCCCGGACTGTCGCTGTTCGCGGGACATCGCACAAAATCGCAATTTCACCGATAACGGCATCTTCCTTTACATTGGCGACGACGACTTCGCCACCGTCGGTTTCAACAACAATATCGGCTGATCCCTTGACGACGACATAGGCGGCATCACCCACTTCACCCTGCCGGAAAACTGCCTGGCCGTCATTGTAGATCATTCTGTCGGATGCGAATGCAAGAAGTTTCAGTTTTGCCGGATCTATCGCTGCAAAAAGCGGAATCCGGCGCAAAAGATCTACTTCTTCGCTCAGCGTTGCCATTAGGAACTACCTCTTTTTCATCATATGGGTACTGGATGTCCAAATACCGAATCTGAAACCTCAACCACCTGTCAATTCTGTGTAATCCGGTGAAGATTCACCCAATTCCGCCGGCGCGCCGTCGGCCACGAGAACTCCCTGCTTAAAGACGAGCACTCTGTCAAACATTTTGGAAAATGAAAGATTCATTGGCACCCATATCACTCCAAATCTGCCGCCATCGCTGCCTTTGGACTTTGCCAGGACAGTTTCCATAATTTTTTGTTGTGATTTGCCGTCAAGAGAATTGAGCGCCTGATTTACAATAAGGAAATCTGGCCGTTTTAACAGTGCGCGTGCCATATGCAATTTTTGGCGCTGTGTTTCCGAAAGCCTTTTGCCGCCAGAGCCGATATTGAATTCGAGACCAATGCGGAAAATGTCGTCTGTCAAATCCATTTCGCCAAGCAATTGCCGTATGGCGTTGGTTACGCGTTCGGTACCTTCGGCGACGCCGGAAGCGATACGGCCGAGCAGGACATTATCCAGCACGCTGGCGGCGGCATTATATTTCTGCGGATCGTAGAAACTGACCGGTGGCTCTTCAAGTTTCTCAAGCGTTTCTCGTAATTGCGACCTTGCTTTCAAGATGTCCTGTTTCAGATCATCATCGAGAAGGCCGAGGCGGTTCTTGGATTCCGTATAGGCAAAAGGCAGGCGCAAGATCAGTTCCAGGTCAGCAGGAAGAACCTCTTCAATCGGCAGATTTCCGATCCTGTTCAACACGGTGCGATATTCCGGAATCTGGTCCGGTTCCATATAGGTCAATTGGTCGAAGAACGGGTTATCGAGCGACAGTTCGCCAAACAGTTCAACCGTTGTCGCAGCTACCTGTTTGCCCATGTCGAACAGCTTGTCTTCAAGACCGATCTCATCCAGGACCTGGCCTACCAGCTTGTTTGTAGGCAAATTTGCCGGCTCGTAAGCTGGCAAAATTGCTGTTCCGAATAGTATGTTTTCGCCAATCGTCGCCTGATCGTTATAGCGATCCGGGTCGAATGGTTCGACAAAGGCGTCAAATCCGAGCTCCGTCAACCTATCGCGGAATTTGAACCGCGCCTCGATCAACTGTTCGCAAAGTTCTGGATGGGCTTCGGGATCAAGCGTTCCGCGCAAGCCGAATGTTCGGACATCGTTTTCCAACTCGACATCGACCAGCACTTTGAGGATTTTCTCTTCAAGCTCTTCCTCGTTTTTTGCGCCAGCGCGTTCATAGTCGATCCATTCCGCCTGGGGGTCGAGATCGCTATTGCCCGATGCACGTGATTCCTCCCGGAATTTCCTATGCTGTTCGATCAGCGATTCATCCAGATTTGGATCGCCTATGGGCCGGTTCTTGAGCACATATGTAATGGCTTCATAAACTGAGGATTGCGGAAAATAGGTGCTGCCGTCGATATAGGCCAGCCGCTGCCCGGTCACATGTTCGGGCAAGGAATCCATTGGTTTGCCGTCCAGTTCCAGCCGGCCTGACGATTGACGCAAAATTCGGGCAAATACCTCGGTCATGTGGGTCGAACCGCTATTGACTGCACCGATTATCGCGACCTGCTCTCCAAGACCAATTTTGGCTGTCGCGCGCTCAATCAGCTTTGAACCACTCTCATCGACAACCTGAACGTTATAGGCATCAAATCCTTGCTTGAAGTGCGGAACGGGTTCTTCCGCCGGCTTCTGCACTTCTTCTTCCTGAAGATCATCTGCTGCAAATTGTTCGACGATCTGCTGGTAACGGACATCAACAACCAGACGCTGCTGGTCGTAGTCAATAAGACCACGGATCGGGTCTGGAAGATCCTTGTAGGCGGCGATGACCGCAACAAGCTGACCGATGTCCAGCGTTCCACGGATGGCCATGTAACCGCCAGCGGCATAGAAAATGAACGCCAGAAACTGGATCAGCATGTTGTTGATGAACTTGACGGTAAATTTGCGCTGAAACAGTTCGAAACGAATGAAAAAGAGCTTGCCGAGCGTGTTTGTTATTACCGAGCGCTCGTAATTGGTCGTATCATTGGCATGTGCTTCCTGGATGCCTTCGACCACTTCGCCAATGCGCCCGGCCAATGCACGCGCTTCAATCTGACGCTGTTTACCCAGGACAATCAGTCTGCGGCGCAGCCGTGGGATCAGCCAAGCCTGGAAAAGTACGACAACCAGCGTGACGATACCAAGCATGACGTTCTGCAACATGATGAAGGTCAGGCCTGTCAATGCCTGCCCGCCAAGGAATAGCGGCTGGGTGTAGGCGTCACCGATGAAATTACCCATCGGTTCAACCTCGTCCTTGATCATGGAGGCGATTTCGGACGGTTTTGTCCGGCGGAACCGGCTAAGGGGATATCTCAGTACACGATCGAAGAGCTCGTAGCGTAAACGCCGCATGATCCGTTCACCCATGCGGCCCTTATAGGTATTGATATACATCTTGAACTGGCCGTTTGCAGCAACCAGCGCCAGGAAGGTTATGGAGAGCGCGAACAGAAACTGTACGCGGTCCATTTCGAACCCCTGGAATAACAGAATTGGATCGCCTATGAGCCATTCAGGCAATGGAAGATAAGTGGTCAGAAAAAACGCCGTATCATCGGGATTTTCAAACCCCTGGCCCTGGATCGGGCCGTTGACGATGCGTTTTGGTAAATCGAGACTCAGAAAGTAGGTTGGCATCGACAACAGGATAATGCACAGCATCCACAATTGGTCTTTGCGGGAATGCTTCCAAATATACTTAAGGAGGCTCGGCTCCATCTGGCTCAAAACTGTCCCCGCAATGCTAGTCTACTC
>JBPCWJ010000230.1:0-3285 GCA_051009635.1 Rhizobiaceae bacterium | reverse complement strand
ACAATATATTCAAGAAGCCCGGCGACGACACCCAGATCGATCCACAATTCCTTTCCTTCATGCCAGCTTCCGGCGGAGTTGGAAGCACCTCATTGGCATTGGAAACTGCCCAGATCCTGCACAAATACGGCTCAAACATGGGCCGGACGACCTGTATGGTCGATCTCAACTTCCAGCAAGGTTCCTGCGCGGAATATCTGGATCTGGAGCCAAGATTCGACATCACCGAAATCGAAAACGCGCCCGAAAGGCTGGACCGGCAATTGCTGGATGTGATGCTGTCGAAATACGAAAATGGACTTTCGGTAATTGCTGCGCCCAATCAACCCAATGAGATGCGCAGCTTCAAGGCCGCACTCGTAGTAAAGCTGCTTGATCTCGTCTCGGCCTATTTCGACTATGTCGTGATTGATCTTCCCAGAATGTGGTTTCCATGGACCGAGACCGTTATCCGGGGCTCAAACCAGCTATTCATCGTGGCTGACATGACGGTACCGTCTGTCCGCCATGCAAAGCGCCTGTTGCAAGCAGTGGAACCAAAGGCCGGCAAGCAGGTAAATGCGAAGATCCTCGTAAACAGGATGGATTTCCGCGCCAATGCGACGGGTCTCAACGCCAAGGATGTGGAAGAGGCACTTGGCGAATCCTATGCCGGCGGGATTCCAAACAACTATCGATTGGTACGCGATGCCGTCGATCGGGGGGTATCTTTGGAGGAAATCGAGGCGGACAATAACGTTACGTGCGAGTTGCGGCGGATCATCCTTGCCTCCGATTCCGATGAAGAAGCAAAAACAGACAAATTGCAGGAAATACTTTCTGCAGGTCGCAATATTTTCCGACGCAAGTCGGCTTGAATGGAGAAGGATTGATGAGTAACCGCTTCTCCGCATTACATGTCGCAGTAGACGAAATAGATATTTTCAAGGATTTCGACGAACCGCCAGCAACAAAGGCGGATGACTTGCCCGGCGAACAGCCAGAGACAAAACCAGAGGACAGCGTAGAACCACCCGCACCAAAGGTGGAAGCGCAGCCAATTGCACCTGTCAGCACGCCTCCGGTATCCGGCACGCGCGCCAAGATTCTTGATGCAAAGGTTACCCTCCATCGCAAGCTGCTTGAGGAATTCAACCTCATGGCGCTCGAGCAGCTACCGCGCAACGAACTGGTCAGCGAAATTCGCAAATTCGTGACCGACTATGTGAGCAAGGAGCGTCTTGCACTCAATAATGCCGAATTGGAAGAATTTGTCGGCACTATTGTTGATGAAATGACAGGATTGGGGCCTCTGGAGCCTCTGATGCGTAATCCGGATATCTCCGACATCCTCATCAATGGTCCGACAAATTGCTATGCTGAAATTGGCGGCGTCTTGCAGCCCGTTGTCATACCTTTCAAGGACGAGGCACACCTGCTTCGAATAATCAACAAGATCGTCGCGGCAGTAGGCCGGCGTATCGATGAATCCAACCCCATGTGCGATGCGCGCATGGCTGACGGTTCCCGTTTCAACGCTGCAATCAGGCCAATTGCGATTGACGGCCCGCTGGTTTCAATTCGGAAATTCTCCAAGAACAAACTCAGCTTCGAAAAACTGGTAGAATTCAACGCGATAGCGCCGCAAATGGCCGAAGTGCTGCAATATGCAGTTTCCTCGCGAATGACCACGATAATCTCAGGTGGTACCGGCACGGGTAAAACCACCATGCTCAACGCGCTTTCGGCCTTCATCAACGAAAAGGAACGCGTAATCACCATTGAGGATGCTGCCGAACTTGCGCTCCACATTCCCCATGTCGGCAGGATGGAAACCCGTCCGGTCAACAATGAGGGAAGTGGCGAAATCAGGCAGCGCGATCTTGTCAAGAACGCGCTGAGAATGCGCCCCGACAGGGTTATCCTGGGTGAGGTTCGAGGCGAGGAAGCCTTCGATATGCTGCAGGCGATGAATACCGGTCACGAAGGTTCCATGGCAACCATCCACGCTAATACACCGCGCGATGCCATATCACGCCTGGAACAGATGCTTGGCATGACCGGCATGCCCATGACAGTCCAGTCCATCCGTAGCCAGATTTCCAATGCGATACATCTGATCGTCCAGCTTACCCGCCTTTCTGACGGAAAGCGCAAGGTCACCAGCATTGCCGAAGTTACCGGCATGGAAGGCGACATCATACAGATGCAGGAGATTTTCAGGTTCAAGCGCACAGGCCTTGGACCGGAAGGAGAAATCGAAGGTCATTTTGAGGCGACCGGCGTGCGTCCGCGCTTCCTTGAGGACCTGATTGCGCTGGGTATTACACTACCCGGCGACTATTTTGAGCCCGGGGTGAAACTGCAATGACGGCATTCAACCTGATGGAATTTGGACCGGCGCATATTTTCTATGCCAGTCTGATTGTTTCAGCGATCCTGTTTGCGGAAGCCGGTTATGTCCTGTTCGCTGGAAATGACGGAGCTCGTAAGCGCATCAACCGGCGCATGCGTACCTCTGAAAAGTCCATCAGCCAGAAAGATGTCCTAATCCAGCTGCGTAAGGAACGCGGCATGGATGCCGAGGGAAACATGATCCTTCCGGCAGTCTGGCTAAATCAGTTGATTGTCCAATCCGGCTTGACGATTGGCCTTGGAAAAGTTTTTGCGATCTGGATTATATATTCGATTGTTTCGCTGGCTGCAGTACTGTTTTTCACCTTTTCAATCCAGATCACCCTATTGGCATTTCCGGTAGTCGCGCTGCTGATCCCCCACATCTATCTGCGGGGCCGCCGAAAGAAAAAGCTGAACAATTTCGGCAAACAATTGCCCGAAGCAATTGACCTGATCACTCGCAGCCTGAAGGCCGGCCATCCGGTTCCGGTTGCCATATCCATGGTTGCCCGCGAAATGCCCGATCCAATCGGATCGGAATTCGGAATGGTGGCAGATGAAGTCACCTACGGTTCAGACCTGGTAACGGCACTGCTGAACATATATGAGCGCGTCGGCCATGGCGACCTGCCCCTGCTGGTCTCTTCCGTTTCCATCCAGTCCACTACGGGCGGCAATCTCCGTGAAATTCTCGAAAGTCTGGCCCAGGTCATTCGCGACCGTCAGAAAATGAAGGCCAAGATCAAAGCAATTTCAGCAGAAGGCAGAATGTCGGCGATGTTTTTGACGGCAATGCCTGTCATGCTGCTGATTACCCTGCTTACCATCATGCCATTTTACTACAGCGGCATTTGGCACTGGACCGAGAGCTACTATTTCGCAGGTGGCCTGCTGTTCTGGCTGGTTTCA
>JBPCWJ010000229.1:0-10581 GCA_051009635.1 Rhizobiaceae bacterium | reverse complement strand
CCGGCCAACAACATGAACCTGTTGCGCAGCAGGTTCGTGCGCCAATGCATAGCGCCAGGAAACTGCATCCACGGCACAAAGATCGGCTTCACCAGATGCCAGCATCCGGATGGAATTACGGTGGCTGCCGCTGAAAACGAATTGGTCCACACCGACTTCATATGGAATGTCAAAGCATTCACCCAGAACCCGGCAACCACTTTGTGAATTTGCATTATTAATCGCAATGCGGGGCTTTTCGTTTCTTATCCAGTTGCCAATTTCTGATAGATTTTCGATCTGGCGAGCATTTCGTGCCAAATATACGCTTTGATAGTCGCCGGGTTTCAGTCCCGGCAATCCAACGTCAAATCGAGCAAACGCCGTGACCTGCTCTTGCAACCCGGAAACAAACGGCCAACCGCAGGTTTGACCCAGCAAGAGGTCAGGATCGGTCCAAATCGGCTGATAATCCTCGATATGGATCAATCGGTCCGGTGTTTCAACGTTCCGGGCTCGCAATTGATTACGGGTAGCAGACCAAAGACAATCCCATGAGGACCGGATTTCCGGCCAGTCATACATGGGCAGGCAGGCAATCGCAGTCACTGGCGCTCAGCTCTGGCCGGGATGGGGGACCGGTTCCTTGGGATTGAGAAAATAGTGGCGCAGCACCTGCCAATAGGAACTGAATACATAACCGTTATTTCTGCGAATGAACCGGGCGCGATGGCGTCTGTAAAAGCCGGGCAGGCGATACCATGCCAATCCCGGCCTTGTGTGGTGAACAATGTGCAGGTTGTTGTACAGGAACAGAAACGCCAGCGGCCCCTTATCCTCGATGATCACAGTCCTTTCACCAGTGTGGTCACTGGCCTGATGCTCCGGAAATGTACGGATTTGCAGAATGGAAATCCCGAAATAAGCAGCAACAACGAATTGCCAGAGCGGGACATTTGAGTAAACCGCCAGGAATCCTACAAGTGCAGCAACGGTTGCGAAATGAAGCAGCCAATCCCGAATAATGCGGTAACGGTCTCTCGAGGGAATGGATCGATCTGCCAGATAGCCAAGATCCGATGCAATCATTCGCCAGATTGCTATGGCTGGGCCAATAAGCATTCTCCCGAATAGAGAGTTGTTGAAGCGAAGCAGAAGTTTGAAGGGGGCAGCAAGATTACCCCAGCAATCGGGCGACAGGTAAAAGCTCTCCGGGTCATCAAACGGATCGGTGAGTTCACCGGTTGCATGGTGACGCAAATGTCCGTCCCGAAACCTGCCATAGGGAAACACCCAGCCAATCGGGATGATGACTGTCAGATGATTGATCCAGTCAATATCGGTTGGGTGGTTGTGCACGGCTTCATGCATCAAGGACCAGTAAAGCGTTGTCAAAACACTCGCAGCAAATATCCATATGGTCGGATGTAGCCCGGTACCTTCAAGCGCGAGCCAGAACCAGGCGGAATAACAGATCAGGGTCAGAATGATGGTCGGCCATTCAATGCGGCGTGGAAGTTGGTCCAGCATACGTATTCTCCATTCATGAGGAAGTTGAAGAGATTCGCACGCAGCGACAACGTTACAGTTCACGCATTTTCACATAATTTGCAGCGAATATATTTGAAATTTGTATTTTCACATCAAAATTGCAATTATGTTGTGAGTTGTCTCAGGAAAATAGGTCAGGGCTGCGGAAAGATGACGAGCAAGGCGGAAATCGTCAGTCAGTTCCAACAAAGGCTAACAGAATTGATTGATAGGCGGGGTACGACCCTGTCCGCATTTGCTCAACATTGCGGGCTCGACCGCTCAGCCTTGAGCCAGTTTCTGGAGAAGGATGCCACAAGATTACCCAGGGCAGAGACACTTTGCGGGATTGCGTCAGCGGAATCAGTCAGTGTGGACTGGTTGCTCGGCCTGTCGCAAAGTGATGAGTCGGTTGGGCAGGTGGAGCCTGCGGTGAGTATTGAAATCGCAAGCGGGGGTCGCGGAGAAACAAGACTCGCGGGCTGGCATCGCGAAGCGCTTGGCTACAAGATCCGGTATGTACCGACTTCCTTACCCGATCTCTTATGCACCAAGGCCACCGTTGAATATCAACTCGGTGCGGAAGAGCCGCAATTCATCGAGGCCAAGGAAACACAGGTTCAGGTTCAATTGGACTATTCCCGCACACCGGAGACCGATATTGAAGCGGTAATGCCTTACCAGACATTGTATGATCTTGCCGTTGGCGCGGGTGTGTGGTCGGGATTGGCAAGGGGTGCTCGGCAGGCGCAGCTGGAACATATGGCGCGACTGCTTGATGAACTATATCCAACATTCCGCCTGTTCCTGCATGATGGCCTGAAGGCGTACTCAGCGCCCTTCACAGTATTCGGACCAAAACGTGCTGCTGTCTATCTTGGCGGTATGTATTTGGTTATTAATTCCGTTGATCAAATTCGGGACCTGACCAGGCGTTTTGATCATCTGATCCGCATTGCATCGATCAGTCCGGATCGGGCCGCCGGTTTTGTGAGTCAGTTGAAAGTGACATGATGTCGCGCGAATTCCAACGCGCAGGACTTGCACTTTTCAATCGATTTAAATATAAGACGCGCGTCAGTGGGAAACTGAACAAGCGACTAGCGGATATTGGTTCGGGTCGGTCCGGGCACTATCCATTCCCAAATCGACGCGCATACAAAACTGCAGCAACATTTGACAATCAGGCAAATGGTGCAGCACGCCTCGTCAATGAACGGAACAGGCCATGACAAGCCAGATTATTCCAGTCGACCCGTTTGACTATGTTGTTTTTGGCGGCACGGGCGATCTTGCTGAGAGAAAGCTGATACCTGCCCTGTATCGCCGGGCCGCAGATGGCCAGATCGTCGGCGATTCACGGGTTATTGGTGCAGCTCGCGCAAAAATGAGCAGCAAGAAATTTCGTGAATTCGCCCAAAAATCACTTGTCGATCACATAGCTGCCGAAGAGTTGGACGACGAGAAGGTAGATGATTTCCTCGGACGGCTTCATTACGTCTCAGTAGACGCAAAGTCGGATCGCGGTTGGGACGAATTGAATGAGCTGCTTGGTGATGATGATCGCGTTCGTGCATTTTACCTCGCGGTTGGACCTTCGATTTTTGGAGATATTGCTGAAAAGCTTCATGGCCACGGAATGGTCCGACCGCATTCACGACTGGTGATCGAGAAGCCGATCGGCCATGATCTGGAAAGCGCCAGGGAACTGAACCAGGTCGTCGGCAAGCATTTTGAAGAACACCAGATATACCGGATTGACCATTATCTGGGCAAGGAGACCGTTCAGAACCTGATGGCGCTCCGCTTTGCCAATGCCCTTTATGAGCCGCTCTGGAATTCAGCCCATATTGATCATGTCCAGATAACCGTCGCAGAGACACTTGGTGTCGAGGGGCGGGGAGACTATTACAACAAGTCCGGCGCAATACGGGACATGGTTCAAAACCACATGATGCAACTGCTATGCCTGGTGGCAATGGAGCCACCTTCGGCAATGGATGCAGATGCTGTCCGCGATGAAAAGCTAAAGGTGCTTCGTGCATTAAACCCGATTGATGCTTCCAATGTTGCCGACCTGACCGTGCGCGGCCAATATGGCGAAGGCGCTTCGGAAGGTGGTGCCGTCAGTGGATTTCTTGACGCTATTGAAGGCGGGGAATCCGACACTGAGACATTTGTCGCGATAAAGGCGCAAGTAGAAAATTGGCGCTGGGCCGGCGTTCCATTTTACCTGCGAACTGGCAAGAGAATGGCCAAGCGGGTCTCTGAAATTGTTGTCCAGTTCAAGCCGGCACCCCATAACATATTCTCTGAGGAGGCAGGCCGCCTTATTGCCAACCGTCTGGTGTTGAGACTGCAGCCTGATGAGGCGGTCAGCCAGATGATCATGATCAAGGATCCAGGCCCCGGAGGAATGCGCCTGCGGGAAGTAGCACTTGATATGAGTTTTGCGAGCAGCTTCGATTCCCGCGCACCTGACGCCTATGAACGCCTGCTGCTGGATGTAATCCGAGGTAATGCCACCCTGTTCATGCGCCGCGATGAGGTGGAGGCTGGCTGGAAATGGGTTGACCCCATAATCGCAGGCTGGGCAAGCACCGGCATGAAATGCAAACATTACACTTCGGGAACCTGGGGTCCTTCGGCTGCCATTGCCCTGGTGGAGCGGGACGGACGGACCTGGCATGAGGAAGAGGCTTGATATCCGGCATGCAGTTTCATGAATTCGACAGTAGGGACGATCTGGCACAGGCATTGGCCGAAAAAATTGGCCAGATCCTTTCATCTGCTGTTGAGGCAAATGGAAAGGCTGTTCTGGCAGTTTCCGGCGGTTCAACGCCCGAAAGATTGTTCAAGGTACTTTCGGGCAGTGACCTGCCTTGGGAAAACATAACCGTAACGCTGGTCGATGAGAGATTTGTCGAGCCTGCCAATCCACGGTCAAACATGGGGTTTGTTGCAAGGCTCCTGCTGCAGGACAAAGCGGCCCATGCAAAGTTTCTTCCGCTACATGATGGAAGTGCTGAAACCACCGGACAGGCAATTAAAGCGGCAGAAGATGAAATCGCTGCGCTTGGCAAGATTGATGTCTGTGTGCTCGGAATGGGCACGGATGGACACACCGCATCCTTTTTCCCTGGCGGTAGCAGGCTACTTGAGGCAATTGATCCGGAAACCCGACATCTTGTCCTTGAGATGACTGCACCGGATGCCGGGGAAGCAAGGCTTACACTTACACTTCCATTTATAATGTCCTCAGGGTCCGTATTTCTTCACATTGAAGGTGACGCGAAACTGGAAGTACTGGAAAAGGCGCAAAGGAAAGGACCCGCAGAGGAATTGCCGGTCCGCAGCGTCCTGAATTCAGTTGGAAAAAATCTGGAAGTTTACTGGGCCGCCTGACAAAAACTGCTGGCGCCCAGTCGACAATAGTCAAACGAGCAATGCTCTAAGGAACATTCCATGGATGTAAACGCACGCATTGGTGAAGTTACGCAGAAACTAGTTGAGCGCAGTCGCGAAAGCCGAAAAACCTATCTCGAGCGTATAGAAGAGCAGATTATCAAGGGTCCTCACCGCGGGGTGCTTTCATGTGGAAATCTGGCCCATGGATTTGCTGCATGTGGAATGGGAGATAAGCAAGCGCTTGCGGGAGAAGTAGAGCCGAATATTGGCATTGTAACTGCCTATAATGACATGCTGTCAGCGCATCAGCCCTATAAGGATTATCCAAATCAGATCAAGGAAGCAGCCAGAAAAGCTGGTGGCGTAGCGCAAGTTGCAGGTGGCGTTCCCGCCATGTGCGACGGCGTAACCCAGGGTCAGCCGGGCATGGAACTATCTCTGTTTTCCCGCGATGTGATCGCAATGTCGACGGCAGTAGCCCTGTCTCACAACATGTTCGATTCTGCAATGTTTCTTGGCATCTGCGACAAGATAGTACCCGGACTGGCGATGGCTGCACTGACCTTCGGGCACATTCCTGCTGTCTTTGTACCGGCTGGGCCCATGCCCAGCGGATTACCCAATGACGAGAAAGCCCGCATCAGGCAATTATTTGCAGAGGGCAAGGTCGGCCGAAAGGAATTGCTGGAAGCGGAATCAAAATCCTATCATTCGCCGGGAACCTGCACTTTTTACGGAACTGCCAACTCCAACCAGATGCTGATGGAGATCATGGGCCTGCATCTACCGGGCTCCAGTTTTGTCAATCCAGGTACGCCTCTACGTGATGCTTTGACACGCGCAGCAACCAAACGCGCTTTGGCTATTACGGCACTGGGTAACGAATTTACTCCGGTGGGAAAAATGGTCGATGAAAAGGTAATTGTGAACGGCATCGTTGGCCTGCATGCTACCGGTGGCTCGACCAACCACACCATGCATCTGGTCGCCATGGCCAAATGCGCCGGAGTTGAATTGACATGGGAAGATATTGCAGATCTGGCCGAGGCGGTGCCATTGCTTGCGCGGGTCTATCCAAATGGTCTTGCTGATGTGAACCATTTCCATGCTGCTGGCGGTATGGGCTATCTGATCGGTCAATTGCTGGATAACGGCCTGCTGCATGAGGACGTCAAGACGATTTGGGGAGACGGCCTGTCGGCATATCGGACTGAGCCCAGACTTGGCGATGACGGGGAAGCCGTTTGGGAGAAGGCACCTGAAAAGTCAGGCAATGGCAAGATTTTAGCGACAGTTCAGGAACCATTTGCTGCCAATGGCGGATTGAAGATGCTCGAGGGAAATCTGGGCAGGGGTGTTTGCAAGATTTCCGCCGTGAAAGAGGAGCGGCACGTATTGGAAGCGCCAGCAATTGTTTTCCATGACCAAAGGGAAATCGTGGATGCTTTCAAGGCAGGTGAACTGGAAAAGGATTTCGTGGCAGTACTAAGGTTTCAGGGGCCAAAGGCAAATGGAATGCCGGAATTGCACAAGATGGTTCCGCCGCTTGGCGTATTACAGGACCGTGGCTTCCGCGTAGCACTCGTAACCGATGGGCGTATGTCGGGCGCTTCCGGTAAAATTCCATCAGCAATCCACGTAACACCCGAAGCGCTCGATGGAGGCCTGATTTCCAAGGTCGAAAACGGCGACATGATACGGCTCGATGCCAAGGCCGGTAGGCTTGATCTTCTTGTTAGCGAGGCGGAGCTTGCTGCCAGAAAATCCGCAAAACCGGATTTGAGCAAGAACGAATATGGCATGGGCCGGGAATTGTTTGCCGGAATGCGGCAACTCGTTACAAATCCCGCTGAAGGTGCAAGCGCGGTCGTATAGACCGATCACATCTGCGCCCTATAATCGGTGAATGGAACGATTGATATTCAGATCCGTTGTCTGCCTGCTGGTGTTTTGGTTTGCTATATTCGCCAAACAGTCAAATGCGGATGAGATAGCCGACTGGCAATCTACCGAAGAAGTAGATCATCCACTTGCAGGAAAAATTGTCGATTCTACCGGACAGATCGTGGATCTGCCTGAGGTCATCGACGCTGCCGCTCGGGTAGATTATGTGCTGCTTGGCGAAACGCATGACAATGCCGACCATCATCGCTTGCAGGCTCAGATAATTTCGGAATTGGGCGCATTACAGCAGGGCGATACTGCCTCGGTCGTTTTTGAGATGTTGAATTACGATCAGCAGGACGAGATCGATCGTTTGATGGCAAATCCTGATCCGGAAGATTTTGGCCGTTCAATTGGATGGGAAACCAGCGGCTGGCCAGATTGGGAACATTACCAGCCAATCATGGAAGCTCTTGTCGATCACGAAATGGCAGTAATTGCCGGAAGTCCAAACCGGGATACGGTAAAAGCTGTTGGTCGAAAAGGCGTTGAGGCCCTAAGCCAGGAACAGCAGATCCGTTTCGGTTTAGACATTACATTGGAAGACAATCAAACAAATGGCCTGCTTGACGCTGTCGACATCGGTCATTGCGGGTTGGTGCCGAAAACTGATTTGGCACCGATGGTGAATGTTCAAAGATTGAAAGATGGCGCACTTGCGGATGCGATGATGTCGGCGCGGGCGGAAAACGGTCCAGACAGCAATGTTTTTCTGATTGCCGGCTCGGGTCATGTTCGCAAGGATTATGCAGTACCAGCCATCATCAGGAACCGGGAACCTGATGCGGGAATTGTGACCATTTCTTTTCGCGAAGTCGTCAATGATTACGACTATGTCTCAGACTATTTTAGCGACAAGATTAACAACGATGTTGCAGAAGATCCTGCATTTGATTTCATCTGGTTTACACCTCGGACAAAACGCGAAGACCCATGTGAAAAACTGCGCCAGCATTTTGGGGAAAAGGGTTGAGATTGCAGAATGCAACCTTTTGAACTACGCAGGAAAATATACGCCTTAATATTGATTTAAATAATTAATACTACCTATAGTTGTATATTGTATTGCTAATTGATATTCGCCTGAAGCAATCATAGTCCTGCAGCGGAAGATTCTTTGCATGTTTCAACCAACTAAATATTCATCGATGTTTTTTCTTGTGCTCGTCACATTCTTAAATGCCTGTTCCAGCGCATCCAGCGGATTTGACGCTGATAGTCAGCCAAGCTGGAAAGAAACTGAACCGGCATTGAATGATGCAAGGGATCCGATCGCAATTGGTGATATTCTGGACATCGCCGTGTATCAGGTCGGCGAACTTGACCGGACTTTGAGAGTGGCCGAAAACGGGACGATTTCCATGGCGCTCATCAGGCAGATTCAGGCCGCCGGGAAGACCGCGTTCGAGTTGGAACGGGAACTTGAGCGCCTCTATGGCAGAGAATATCTGCAAGATCCGGACATATCTGTGTTTATATCCGAGCGCACAGCGGCAGGTCGGTGACTTCGAACACAGACTTGGATGAAAATCAGAATTGCGGCGGTTCCACACCGGAAGCCCGGCATGCGCCTGTCAATGTATTTGCCATTAACATCGCAATTGTCATCGGACCAACACCGCCGGGAACAGGGGTAATCGATTCGGCCACCTTGGCGCACTCGTCATAGGCAACATCACCAACCAGGCGCTTCTTCCCTTCTCCGCGCTCGGGAGCATCAATGCGATTGATGCCCACATCGACTATGCAGGCACCGGGCTTTATCCAGTCACCCTTGATCATTTCCGGTCTTCCGACAGCCGCGACCAGAATATCGGCAGTACGGCAAAGACCAGGTAGATCGTTTGTTCGCGAATGAGCAATTGTGACCGTGGCATTTGAGGCAAGAAGCAGGCTGGCGACCGGCTTTCCGACAATGTTCGAACGGCCCACAACAACGGCATTCAAGCCGGAGAAGTCCGATTTTCCCAATGCCTTGCGCAAGAGCACCATGGAGCCCGCTGGCGTGCAGGGAACGAACGCCTGTTCCATTTCGCCGGTTGCCAACCTGCCGACATTGATAAAATGAAAGCCGTCCACGTCCTTGTCGGGAGAGATTGCCTGGATTACCTCGCCCTCAGCAATATGGTCGGGCAATGGCAGCTGTACCAGGATTCCGTGAATACTGGGATCGGAATTTAATTCGGAAATCAGGTCCAGTAGTTTGTCCTGCGCTACATCCTCGGCAAGCCGGTGTGTGACGGATTTGAAGCCACATTCCTCTGCCTTGTTACCCTTGGAACGCACATAAACCTGACTTGCCGGGTCCTCGCCAACGATGACAACCGCGATTCCTGGAACAACGCCTGTTTTTGATTTCAGACTTGCCGCTTCCGCTTTGACCTTCTCAACAAGTTCATCAGCAGTTTTCCGGCCGTCTATGACACTTGCCGAATTATCTTCCCTTGTGTCCGAAACCGCCATTTCCAGTTCTCCGATCTATTTGATTTACATGCAAATCTATCAATAATAATCTACATGCAATTCTTCATTCTAATTGCGACAATACTGGTACCAAATACATCTATAACAATAAATAGTAATTTAGATGTATCTAATTAACCTTATATTAGTTCCTTACCTTCAGTGTCTTCATCAAGTCGGAAGCGGCCATGCCTGATAGTGGGGTCTGGGCATTGGACAAAACTGCTTACGGCAAGAAGGTGCGAGGGGCATAATCCACTTGTGTTGTGGTGGCCAGTGGATGGATGTTCAAGGGATGAGCATGCCCCTCGCACCTCTACAAATTTCTCTACTTTAAATAACAGTCAGCATGCTTCGCGTATCTCCCACGCCTCAAGAAATGCCGGACGGCTTCTCAAACGCTCGAAATAATCACCAACCGCTCCCTTTGGCCATTCAAATTTGCAGTTTTTTGCCCAACCCGCAATATGACCGATGACAAGATCAGGCACTGTAAATTCATCTCCCATGACAAACGCCCGATCACCAAGGCGTGTTTCCAGCACTCCAAGCGCCTTGTCGAAATCGTGTCGAAATGCAGGTTTGGCTTCCTGTGTTCTAAACTCCTTGGGCAAGATGAAGGAATGTTTGGCAAAATTCCAGCATGGTCCTTCCATCTCATCAACGGCAAATTGGGTAAAGCTGTCTTGTCGCGCTCGTTCAACAGTTCCCGCAGGGTTGGTGAACTTTTCATGCTTGTCGGCAAGAAACTGGGTGATGGCAACTGAATCGAGGAGCACGTCATTTCCCGTTATCAGCACCGGAACCTTGCCGGATGGATTATGCTCTCTTGCCGGTTCTGATTGCGGCGCTGCGGGCTTGAGGTCATATTCCAGACCAAGCTCCCTTAACATCCACAAAACACGAAATGCCCTGGTCTTGGGTGAACCAATCAGCGTGTACATGTTTCTGCTCCCGTTTCGTAATCAGGACCTAATCATCAACAATTCCCCGTTCCACCAGATAATCGAACAGCTTGTCTGCCGCCTGTTCGGCGGTCAGTTCAACAGTGTTGATCGCAATTTCCGGATTTTTTGGCGGCTCATAGGGTGAATCAATACCGGTGAAATTCTTTATCTCACCTGCCCGTGCCTTGGCATAAAGGCCCTTAACATCACGCGTTTCGGCCACATCCAGCGGCGTATCGACATGAATTTCGACATATTCGCCTTCCTCCATCATGGAGCGGGCCATACGCCTTTCGGAACGGAAGGGGGA
>JBPCWJ010000228.1:0-4281 GCA_051009635.1 Rhizobiaceae bacterium | reverse complement strand
GAACCAGGGCGTAGCAGGACCAGCCTGTCAGCTTCCGGTTTGACGATCGTCGATTCGATTCCGACCTCGCACGCCCCGCCGTCCACGATCAACAAATCAGCGTCTTCAAACTCTTCAGCGACATGTTGAGCTGTCGTGGGGGATATCCTGCCCGATTTGTTGGCGCTGGGTGCCGCAAGCGGTTTGTTAATTTCAGCAATGATATCCCTTGATATTCCGCTCGGGCATCTCAGTCCAACCGTACCAAGACCTGCAGTTGCCAGTTCGTGGATTCCGCCTGACTGATTCAAGGGGACGACAATGGTCAGCGGCCCCGGCCAGAATTTTTCGGCAAGGGCGACACTTTGGTCATCCAGAACTCCGTACTGCCTTGCCATGCTCAGACCGGATACATGGCAGATAAGAGGGTTGAAGCGCGGCCGGTTTTTCAGTTCGAAAATTCCTGCCACAGCTTTGCCATTGGTCGCATCTGCTGCCAGTCCGTAAACCGTTTCGGTCGGAATGACCACGCAATTTCCCATGTCAAACTCGGTCACCGCTTTGCTTATTGCGGTTGCCGGTCTGCTTGAAGAAACTATTTTTGGCATGACAGTTGATTGCCGCTCGAATTAATGTTGATACCGCCTATAATCAGACGCAGGCATAGCGGCAACCGGCATTTTCGAAATATACGCTACTTCTGGCGTGAATGTTTCGATTTTTGTTAGAAGTCAGTTCAACACATGGCGCTGAATCATGTGGGAAGACGCGTCAGGAGGAAGATATGTATCGTGCACCCGTATTCGAGATTGCGTTCACCCTCAAAAGAGTTGCCGGTATGGATACCTCAATCGAAAACGGTCTGTTCGGGGATCTCAGCGATGATCTGGTGGATGCCGTTCTGGAACAGGCTGGCAAATTCGCAAACGAAGAGATTGCACCGCTAAACCGGCCCGGAGACGAAAATGGCGCGGTATTGAAAGATGCTGCCGTCACCATGCCACCCGGATGGATTGAAACCTATCGCAGCTGGATTGAAGCCGGGTGGAACGGCTTGGCGGCACCTGCTGACTATGGCGGCCAGGGTTTGCCGGTCATGCTGGCTTCTGCTGTTACAGAAATGTGGAATTCCGCATCCATGGCATTTGGCCTTGGGCCCTTGTTGACAATCGGCGCAATCGAGGCCCTGCACAAGCATGGTTCCGATGAGCTCAAATCAATATATCTGGAAAAGCTCATCTCCGGTGAATGGGCAGGGACCATGAACCTGACCGAATCCCAGGCAGGTTCTGATCTCAATGCACTGAAGACAAGGGCCGAGCGGGCCGGTGACGGAACTTACCGAATATTCGGGCAGAAGATGTTCATCACCTATGGCGAGCACGACCTCACCGAAAACATTTGTCATTTTGTCCTGGCGCGCCTGCCCGATGCTCCAGCCGGGACACGTGGCCTGTCCCTGTTTCTCGTTCCAAAATTTCTGATGGATGATGCGGGCAATGTTGGTCAACGCAACGATGTGTTTTGCCAAAGTCTCGAACATAAATTGGGAATACATGCCAGTCCGACATGTGTGATGATCTATGGCGATGGATTTACAGGAGGTGAACCCGGCGCAATCGGATATCTGGTAGGAGAGGAGAACAAGGGCCTGGCATGCATGTTCACCATGATGAACAATGCGCGTCTTAATGTTGGCATTCAGGGCGTTGCGATTGCAGAGGCTGCCTATCAGCATGCGCTGGATTATGCATATGAGCGCAAACAGGGCAGGGCTCTGAATTCCACGGGAAATGGCATGAGCCCCATAATTGAACATCCCGATGTCAGGCGCATGCTGCTGACCATGAAGGCCCATATTCAGGCCGCCAGGGCTATCTGCTACAATTGCGCCCATGCAATTGACATGTCCGGTATCACAAACGGAAGTGATTCCAGATTGTCGGAGGAGCGGGCGGGGCTTCTGACCCCGATTGCCAAGGCATTTTCCAGCGACATTGGCTGCGAGGTTGCCAGCCTTGGCGTGCAGATTCATGGTGGAATGGGTTTCATCGAAGAGACCGGTGCAGCGCAATTTCTTCGCGATGCACGTATCAATCCGATCTATGAAGGCACAAATGGTATTCAGGCAATTGATCTTGTTACTCGAAAACTACCACTTTCGGGTGGTGATGCTGTGAAAGCCTATATTTCGGAACTGCGTGAAATTGCGGAGGCTGTACAGGGCGTAAATCATGATGATTTCGGTCAGACCGCAACTTGTCTGTCAGAAGCGCTGGACAATCTCTCTGATGCAACCGAATGGCTGCTTGAAGCTTTAGCACAGGGTAAAAGAGGTGAGGCACTTGCAGGTGCGACACCATATTTGAGGATGTTCGGTCTGGCTGCCGGTGGCGCTTATCTTGCGAAGGCTGGATTGGCCAATTCATCGAAAGCCTCGCTTGCAAGGTTCTTTGCAGAAAATTTTCTTGCAGATTGCGCCAGCCTGAAACGCCGCGTTACCGAGGGTGCTGAGAGTCTTGAAGCAGCCCATACGGAATTGGCCGTCAGCTGACAATTGGAACAAGCAGAGAAATACAAATGAGCGATCACATCGAGATCAAGCAATCTCAAGGCGTGTCAATCATCCGGATGAACCGTCCGGACAAGAAAAATGCGCTTACTTCCGAAATGTACCGTGCAATGGCTGATGCGATCTCTGCCGCAGAGAAAGACGAGGAAATAGCCGCCATCCTCATCCTGGGAGTACCCGGCTCGTTCTGCGCCGGAAATGATATTGGCGACTTTCTCAAGGCGGCCACCAATCATGGTCACGAACCCTTGGCAGCATTTGATTTTCTGGAAAAGATAATCATGGTCGAAAAGCCGCTGATTGCGGGCGTCGACGGCCTTGCCATTGGTGTTGGAACGACAATGCTGATGCATTGCGATTATGTGGTCGCCTCGGATCAAAGCCTGTTCAAGACACCATTCGTCGATCTGGGATTGGTAACCGAGGCCGGTTCAAGCCTGATTGGTCCGCGCATACTGGGACATCACAGGGCATTTTCGCTTCTGGTTCTTGGGGAGGACATGAATGCCACCACGGCATGTGAAAGCGGTCTGATCAACAAGGTCGTTTCACCGGACCAACTCGAAGATGCTGCACTTTCTGTTGCCACGACGACAGCGTCAAAACCCACAGATGCATTGCGGATTACCCGGCAACTGGTTCGCGGTGATCGCACAGACGTGCTTGAGCGCATGCGTCATGAGATGGGAATATTTGAAGAACGCCTGAAGTCAGAAGATGCACTTGCGGCAATTGAAGCCTTCCTCAACAGGGGCAAGTAGCGAGACAGGGTTTAGTCAGCGTTCAAGCAGCGCCACCGCCTCAACATGCGGCGTATAGATAAACTGATCAATTGGTGACACTGACATCAAATTGTACCCACCATCGATCAGTATCGCCAGGTCACGGGCAAGGGTTACCGGATTACAGGAAACCGCAGCGATCTTGCTGACATTCGATAATGCCAAATGCCGTGCCTGTTCAATCGCACCGGCGCGGGGCGGATCAAATACAACGCCACTAATTTTCTTCATCTCTGCAGTACTCATGGGCCGCCGATAGAGGTCTCGTTTCTCCGTGACGATTTGCTTGAGCTTGCCGCCGGTTCCGCGCCACGCCTGGTCAAGCGCTTCTATCGCCGTTTCGCTGGATTCTGCCGCATAGACTGTACTTTGTTCAGCTAAACGCAGGGCAAATGCACCATGCCCGCAAAACAGGTCTGCGACGGAACTACAATCGGAAAAGTGATCGCAGACCAGCCTGGCCATGGAATTTTCGGCTGCGGCGACTGCCTGAACAAATCCGCCGGGTGGTGGCGTCACATTGGCCGGGCCACAGCTTAAATATGGACGCCGGGTCTCGATCAGTATTTCACCATTCAAGCAGAGCCTCGCAAAGGAATGTAATCCCGCAAACTCGATTGCTCTGATAACACTTGAATTGCCGGGAGAGGGTCTTGTCTCGATCGCAACATCAAGACCATTGTCAAAAGCCAATACGGTAATTTTGGAATTGCCCTTCCGATCACACAAAATAGCAGCCAAATCACGAATTTCCGAAAGATTTCCGGTGATTTCGTCAATCAGGACAGGACATTGATCAATATCGATGATTAGCTCGCTGTCGCGTTGCAGAAATCCGAAATTGACGCCATTTGCTGTCGAGCGTGCCGGAAAAACGACACGACGCCGGGCGGCAGGTCCAAATGCCATGACAGGCTCGACCTGATATGTAATGCCTTCTCGTAACAA
>JBPCWJ010000227.1:0-4907 GCA_051009635.1 Rhizobiaceae bacterium | reverse complement strand
CAACAACAAATTGAGACAACGGGTGCAGCTACACCTGTGCATCCGGCCCTTCATCAGTCCAAGAGTAATTGCAGCTGCGGTTGATAGCTGCACATATTCAGGCGAACGCATGTGCGGCGTGAGTATGTTGAAATTGGGCAGGTATACGCCCTCTGGCTGGACATCGTTAGTTTTGACGCGGCTGCCATTTTTGCGGTCGCTGGGGGTTTGGCCGGGTTTTCTCGGCGTCATGATTTTTGCGGCATTGAAATCCAACCCAAATGCGTTTTCACCACCAGGAACCGCACCTTCAGGCTTGAGACATGTCATGAGAATTCCCCTTCCCTCTCCCTATGCAGCCCAGTATTCCGGGTATGCAATCCAGTTGTGGCGCAAATCCGCACCATCTGGTTTTCCGCTTTCATATTGACCGAGTAATGCTTTGCGGCGCTTCAGAGCCCGTTCTAAAGAGGGCTTGAACAGGTCTTCCAATTCTTCTTGATAGTCCTCAGCAGCATCATAGTTTGCGGTAAGCAATTCGACAGCACATTGCCCAGCCAATCGGCCTGACAAAATGGCGGCGTTGATGCCTGCACCAGTAACCGGATTGGTCAGCCCCGCCGCATCGCCAGCCAGAAGCACTGTTGTTTTTCCTAAAAGCCCAAATGGCTTTAGCATGCCCCCTGCTGGTATGACCCCACCTGTGTGATAGAAAATTTTCTCACCAACACGCCCTGATTTGATCAGATCTTTGTGCAGGTCCGCCAAAAGTGACTTCAGTTTGTGCTTGTGTTCCGGGAGCAGGCCAAGACCGATATTGGCGTGGTTCTCTTTCGGAAACAGCCACCCATACCCGCCAATAAATCCGGCAGACAAGAAAATGTCCGTGGAATTAGAAGGTTCTAACAGGGGAACGGTAATTTGTCGGGTTTCCGCAATGTGGAGATTGATCTGATTAATCGCTTTTCCAACAACAGATTTCGGACCATCTGCTCCGATTAAGACTTTTGCTTCTATTTCTGTGCCATCTGCCAACAAGAATCGGCCATTTTGGGTCACGTCTTTAATGCAAGCTCCAAAACGGCAATCAGCTCCGTCAGCGCGCGCCGACTGTGCAAGGCTGCTGTCAAAAGCTTCCCTGTCAATCATCAGCCCGGGAAAGTTTTCAGTTTTTTCGCCCCTACCGTCCTCGACGAATGTGACCATCGATTGGATGGTCTGCTGACTGGTTGCCGACAGACACCCGACATCAATGCCCACAGTGGACGGAACAAATTCGGCACATTGAACGGGCTTGCCGGCTTCAGCTTTTCTCTCCACCGCAATGACTGTATATCCAGCTTTAGCCACTTCCCGCGCTGCGCATGATCCAGCCGGGCCAAGGCCCGCAATAAGAACATCAACCTTCGTCGTAGCTGTCATGCCGCGCTCGCACCTTTCGTGTCAGCAGAGAGATTGCCACCGATCTTAATGGAACAGCAGGCATGCTCTTGGTGGAATTCCCGCCCGATTGCTTCGGCAACTGCGACGGTTCCGTCTGCCGGAAAGGCGATCCCATCAAGACCGGCCATCACCGCATAAGCGTCTGTTACGCGTTTGTGCATCCCCGGTGGACGTGCGCATCCGAGCAAAACTTGCCGGTCGGCGATCCGGGACCTTGCCTGCAGGAATATTTCCCCGACATCGCTGGTTTCCGGGGTGCTGAATGTGCCTGACTTTGCATAAAAGGGCATGACAACAACCAGAACCAGGGAATGAATCGGGTGCCGGGAAACAATGTCCAGAGCATTGGCTTCCCCGACGATCTTTCCATAGTGAAGCCCAATTACAATATGCGGGACAATCTCCATCGACGTTGCACACAGGGATTCCAAGGTGCTCTCGAAATCATCCACCGGCCGTTTCAAGTGGTAGACCTGTTCGATGGTCTCCTGAGCGCCAATGACATCCATCATCGCCGTATCAACACCGGCAGCTTCCATCGATTTTGCACGAGCCTCGTCAGTCAAGGCAGTATGGATCGCGATCTTGAGGCCCGGAAAATCGCGTTTTAAACCCTCGATGACCGGAAAGAACCGCTCGTATTTAATTTCGTTGTGCCGGTTCGAACCACCTGAAAGCAGAAAACCCTGAAGATCCTGTAGATGGATGAGGTCGCGAATTTTCTGATCCAACATTTCGGGACTGGTCGCCGGGATCATCGGTTCTAGTATTTTTGCCTGACAGTGATCGCAGTTCAGAGCGCAGGCACCAGCGGTGATCGAGAATGCTGGGAAACTGTTTTTGCCACAACCGCTCAATTCGGAACTTGCGTATTCTTTGAATGTAGGGGTCGAAAACCGGATCGGTTTGGCGCGAACCTGTGCTACCCTTGATTCAAAACGGGCAACCAGATCGTGATCAAGCGAGGCGTCTTCGAGTTCTTCGACGCTGCTTATACGTTCAAACCAACCAGGTTTCATTTTTCTCAATTCTGTTTATTCGAATTTTCTAATATAAACTGCCAGCTTCCCGAATGAATTTCAATGCTTTTCATTGACTTATTCCGCCGCAACCACAGCCCTTGCCACGTCCTTAACCCTCTCTCGGACTCGTCCAGCCATGGCGGTGTCGGCAATCGTCGTGATCCATTGGTCCTCAATGTCTTCCTCATCAATCAAATCACTATCTAGATTGGACAAGATATTCTGAGCACTTTCCGGCAGGGTCTTTGGGATTTCATACCCAGAAAGACTTGCCCACAAACCCGCCCAGCAGCGGGCGACGGTCCATGGGTTGTAACCCCCTCCGCCCACAATCACTGTGGGAAGATTGAAATTAACTATACGCCCGACCGAATTCCAAAGCGCAATGTTTGTCAGAGACAGTCTCGATAGTGGATCACCTGCAAGAGCGTCAGCCCCACAGCATATGACCGCCGCTTCTGGCTGAAACTTGCTTATCATTGGCAGAACCGCCTCGTTCATAGCGAACGCCAACTCGCTGTCGCTGAAGCCACTTGGGACGGAAAGATTCCGAGCATTTCCGTTGCCTCGATCCTCGAGCAATCCGGAATTGGGCCAACGGTTCTCTTCATGTATGGAAATTGTAAAGACCCGCGGATCAGTTTCGAAAGCAAACTGAACCCCATCACCATGATGAGCGTCGAGGTCCAAGTAAACAATGCGCTCCAGACCACATTCCAACAGGGCAATGATCGCGAGGACAATATCGTTGAAGTAACAAAAGCCGCGGGCATAATTAGGCATACCGTGATGCGTCCCACCTGATGGGTGATAGACCACATGCCCTTGTGTACAAAGCTTGGCGGCTTGTATCGATCCTCCAGCTGAAGTCGATGCCCTTTGGTAAAGCCCCTGAAAGAATGGATTCTCCATCGTTCCAATTTTATAGCGCTTTCGCACTTCTGCCGTAACGCGGCCTGACCTATCCGCTTCTCGAATGGCCTTCACATATTCAGCAGTGTGGAATTTGATGAGATCCGATTCGCTTGCAACATAACTGTCAATGTACAAACCATCGTCAAACCATCCCATTGCATCGCAAAGATCAAGCACTGTACCGACACGCTGAATTGCCAATGGATGGTTGGTCCCATAGCCCGTCTTGCGGTAAATCTCACTACTTATAAATAGGGGTGGCAGCGCCATTTCCTCATCCAGTCACAAAAAATTCCCTGGGCTCCTGGCAGAACTTACTGGATTGTCAGAGATTTCGGTTGAGGTCAATATTCAACTATTCTAATATACAGAAACGTCGTAATATCAGCTCAAAGGAAAACAGCATGTCGGCTCATTTTCTCGACACAAAAGGTTTGAATTGCCCACTTCCAATTCTGAAAGCCAAAAAAGCGTTGAAAGATGTTCCGACTGGAGAGGTTCTGGAAATTCATGCGACGGACCCTGGGGCAGTTGCAGACTTTGAGGCATTTTGCAGGCAGACTGGAAACGAGTTGGTCGAGTGGTCAGAAAACGACAGTGTCTACAGTTTCCATATCAAACGTGTCGCGTAGTATTCTTGGTTTGGGCCGCGTTGCAGCACTTGTTTTCTTGGGGACACCCACAGCCCTTTCTCAAAACATTACACCGCAAACCAATGCCGCCAGCGACACGGCGGTCGGGCGCCCTTTTGATGCCCCGGTAAACACGCTGCCCGTTTCAAAAAAATGGTGGTGGAGCGATGCATGGTATGACAAGGGGCTGCTGGAAGTTCCAACGAATCACAGTGTAGAAGAACGGCAGGTGAGCTACACAAATAGTCAAGACGGCACCGAAGTGCCTGCCGTCGTTTTCAAGCCTGATGAAGCGGGAAAGTATCCTGCGGTCCTTTTCCAACACGGCAGACGGGGGCTGGATGACATCATCAAGCGCCTCGCCAGGCGCATGGCAGCTAGAGGATTTGTTGTTCTGGCTCCGGATGTTTACTCCGCCCGTTTCATTGAACAAAGACCGATTGATCATCTGGAAGAAACAGAAAGCGACGTGAACGCAGGATTGGACTTTCTTTTGTCTTTGCCGGAAGTTTCGACAAGCCGTGCATGCCTCTATTCACACACACGAGGCGGTTACTACACATTGCGGGTCACGGTGACGTTCAATCGCCAGAAAGAGCACGTTGCTTGTTATGTCTCGTTCTACCCGCATTGGCAGAACCCGTCCGCACCAGAGCCCATGCAAGTTTACCGCTATGCGCCAGAGATTGATGGATTGAATGTTCCTAGCATGGTTTTCATCGGCGAGTACGAACAGTACCAACGCCGCCGGTCAATTGAAACTGCGGTGCGGTTTATGAAGCAGGCCGGTAAAGACGTGAAGTTGGTGATCTACCCAGGTGTCGGACGGGGATTTGATTTTCGCCCGCCAAATGTGAGAACATTTGCAGATGATTTGGCCACCAAGGATTCCAATTTGAGGGCCGCAGCTTTTATG
>JBPCWJ010000226.1:0-6271 GCA_051009635.1 Rhizobiaceae bacterium | reverse complement strand
TACAGATTGCTTGAATATCTGATGAAGAATGCCGGCAAGGTGGTGACGCGCACCATGTTGCTGGAAGAGGTTTGGGATTATCATTTTGATCCGCAGACAAATGTGATCGATGTCCATGTCTCCAGGCTTCGCAGCAAAATCGACAAGGATTTCGACCATCCCCTGCTGCAAACAGTACGCGGTTCAGGGTACGTCCTGCGGGCACCAGAAACGCTCTAAATGAAACGTATGCGGTCCATCCTTGCGATTACATCGGTCCGGCTATCGATCGCATACACCCTCATATTTGGAATTCTGGCCGTTGTGATCGTCATGTATATGACAAACAGCACGGCGGGAATTTTGCGGCGTCAAATCGCCGATTCTGTAAATAGCGAACTGGTTGAATTAAGCAGATATTTTGATCGGGCCGGGATCAATGGTCTTGTCCTGCGCCTCGAAAGATTGGCTACAGCGCCGGGGGCCAATCTTTACGTCGTTGCTGACCCCGCTGGTCGGATCATCGCCGGAAATGTCCGCGAGATCGATAATGGCGTGATCGACCGGACCGGATGGACGCGGCGACCCTTTGACTATACCCGTTATGGCCCCAGCGGTGATCGGGAGTTTCAGGCGGTCGCCCGGATTGTCGAACTGCCAAACGGTATGCGGCTGTTGATAGGCCGGGATTTGGGCGAGCCGGAGCGGTTTCGCAAGGTCGTTGCAAGAACGCTGATACTATCACTTGGCGCAATGCTGCTGCTTGGCGTTCTGACCTGGTTCTTCATCGGTAGACGCGCATTGAAGCGTCTCGACATGGTGTCGCAATCCACATCCAGGATCATGGCGGGCGACCGTGATGAGAGATTGCCGATTTCCGGTTCGGGTGATGAATTCGACAAGCTTTCAACGCGCTTGAACGACATGCTTGATCGCATCAGCCTGCTTGATCAGGGCTTGCGAAATGTCTCTGACAGCATAGCCCACGATCTGAAGACACCGCTTACCCGGCTTCGTAACAAGGCCGATGCGGTTCTTAGATCAAAGGGCAATGTCGGAACATATCGTAAGACACTTGAGGAAATGATCGACGACTCAGACCAAATCATCAAGACATTCGATGCTCTTTTGATGATTTCCAGGGTCGAATCCGGTTCAGTTGCAGCTGAGCTGACAACACAGGATATTTCGGCAATCGTCAGCGACGTCGTCGAGTTTTACGAACCTGCCGCTGAAGAAGCATCCATCACATTTACTACCGATATTGAATCTGGCGTGAAGCTGACCGGTAATCGGGAATTGCTGAGCCAGGCGCTCTCCAATCTGCTGGATAACGCATTCAAATATGGACAGCCGGAAAACCGGCCTGCGGAAATCGGTATTTCATTGAAGCGGCAGGGGCCTGAAGTCCGCATCTGTGTCAACGACAATGGCCCTGGAATCCCTGCCGAAGACAGGGACAGGGTCACCGAGAGGTTCACCCGCCTGGAGAAAAGCCGGAGCAAACCGGGTAATGGTCTCGGACTAAGCCTTGTCCGCGCTGTTGCCTTGCTGCATTCCGGCATGCTTGAATTCCACGATAATCAACCGGGATTGAAGGCGTGTCTTGTTATGCCTCTGGGCCATGGTAAAAATCCATGATGCAGCAGGAGCTCGCTACGGGGGAAATGGTGCAGGCTGGCAGGAAAAAAAATAACGGCAAATCCACGATTGTGTGGGCAGACCCACCTGTGAGATTACACCCATTATCTGATGACGAGTCACAAAGATGGCTCGACGAATTGTATGATTCACTGGCTGAAAATGATCTTTCCGAATTCAGGAAAGAACTGGAGGACCGGCAGGAAATAAGCGACTTTCTAGGCGCTGTTTTTTCACTGTCATCCTATCTGCGTGACCTTGCAATTCGGGATCCGGACCGTCTTTCCGATATTTTATGTACCGATCCTGAGATAGCGTTTGATGAACTGCTCATCAGTACTGCTTCCGGCTGGAAAGACACCACTGCCGAAAGCGAATTGATGACAAGCCTTCGAAAGGCAAAAGCCAGGGCAGCGCTGATTTGTGGCCTGGCGGACCTTGGAGGTTGGTGGAAACCAGAAAAAGTCACGAGGGCGCTGAGTGAGTTTGCGGACACTGCCATTGGAGCGGCGATTGATTTCCTGCTCCTGCAACTACATGAGTCAGGCAAGGTCGAACTGGTAGATAAACAGATACCCCATGCTGACAGCGGGTTGATTGTCATAGGAATGGGCAAGTACGGAGCCTTCGAGCTCAACTATTCCAGCGATGTGGATTTGATTCTCTTTTTTGACGATGCCGGGATGAAATATAATACCGACGATCCGGTCTCGCTCATGGCCAGATTTGCCAAGTCACTCATCCGTATTTTGCAGGAGCGTACTGGCGATGGTTATGTATTCCGCGTTGACTTGCGCCTGCGGCCTGACCCCGGCTCTACACCGCTGGTAATTCCGGTGGAGACCGCCCTCAATTATTACGAAGCCTATGGCCAAAACTGGGAAAGGGCAGCGCTGATCAAGGCGCGCGCTATAGCTGGCGACCAGAAAGCGGGCAATGAGTTTCTGAAAGAGCTGGCTCCATTCGTTTGGCGAAAATATCTGGACTATGCCGCAATTTCCGACGTGCATTCGATCAAACGGCAGATCAATTCCTATCGTGGACTTGAGGATATCGCGGTCGCTGGACACAACGTGAAACTGGGTCAGGGCGGAATTCGCGAAATAGAGTTTTTTGCGCAGACACAGCAATTGATTGCGGGTGGCAGGCTGCCTGAATTGCGCTGCAGCAGCACCCTGCTTGCTTTGGATCGGCTAACCGAAGAAGGTTGGATCGATGAGCGCGCGCGCGATGAACTATCTGAAGCCTATTGGTATTTGCGAAATGTCGAGCATCGCATTCAGATGGTGGCAGATGAGCAGAGCCACACGCTTCCAGAAGACGAAGAGGGCTTGAAGCGGATCGCCTACATGATGGGATACAATTCGGTGGATGAATTTGCCGCCGATCTCACAAAGACGCTCACGACAGTGCAGGATCACTATGCGGTGCTCTTTGAAGCATCACCAGAGCTCGGCCATGCGGCAGGTAATCTGGTATTTACCGGTGACGACGAGGACCCCGGGACACTCCAAGCCATTTCAGAAATCGGATTTGCCAACCCCTCCAATGTGATCCGCATTGTGCGCGGCTGGCATTTCGGCCGGTTCCCGGCAGTACGAACTGCCCAAGCTCGAGAATTGCTCACAGAACTCACACCGACGCTGCTCATATCCATGTCGCAGACCGGTGATGCCGACCGTACCCTTGCAGCATTTGACCGTTTCCTGTCGGGTCTGCCTGCCGGAATTCAGCTATTCTCACTGCTCAAATCAAATCCGAGCCTGATGCGCCTGTTGATGCTCATTCTTGGTTCTGCGCCACGGTTGGCAGAAATCATCACGAGACAGCCCCACATATTCGACGGATTGCTGGAACCAGCCTTTGCCAATCTCGTTCCGGATCGGGTTATGTTGGCTGAACGCCTGGAAACAGCACTCGATCATTCCAATGGCTATGAAGATATTCTCGATATCGCGCGGCAATTCTGCGCCGAGCAAAAGTTTCTGATCGGTGCGCGATTGATCAATGGCGTGCTGACACCCGAAGGGGCAGGGCGGAGCTTCTCCAATCTGGCTGAAGTACTAATTCAGGCCATGGTAGACCGGGTTTCTCATGAATTTGAGAACCGGCACGGCAAGGTCGATGGTGCCAGGATTTGTGTTGTCGGGATGGGCCGGCTGGGTAGCAGGGAGCTTACCGCCGGTTCAGACCTCGATCTGATTTTTCTCTATGATCATGATGTTGATGCGGAATTTTCCGATGGTGAAAAGCCGTTGGCGGTATCACAATACTTCATTCGGCTTACCCAACGCCTCATTTCCGCGATGAGCGCGCCGACCGCTGCAGGTGTGCTTTACGAGCTGGATTTCAGATTACGCCCGTCGGGCAATGCCGGGCCATTGGCCACACATGTGGATTCCTTTCTCAAATATCAGCGCAGTGAAGCCTGGACGTGGGAGCGCTTGGCGCTGACCAGGGCGCGCGCCATCGCCGGAGATCAGGCGCTCCGCGATCAGTTGGAAAAGGAAATAGAGATCATTTTGCAGGAACCTTGCGAGCCGAAAAAGCTGGCCAAGGATGTACGCGAAATGAGGTCGCTGATCCTCAAGGAAAAACCTGCTGCAAATATTTTTGATATCAAGACGGCCAAGGGTGGTCTGGTTGATGTAGAATTCATTGCCCAATGGTCGGTACTTCTTAGCGGGCTTAAAGCTGAAACCAGGCGCCATACTGCAATTTCTGAAATGATCAGGCTTGCCGGTGATGAGGTTCTGAATGCGTCTGATCGTGAAATACTGAACCGGGCACTGGCAGACTATAATTCTGTCCTGCAGATTCTACGCCTGTGCATCGATGGAGAATTTGATCCCGGCCAGACAGATCCGGGCCTTGGCGAGATCTTGTCGACTTCCTTCGACTTGCCCAACATTAATACCGTGGAGGCGCATTTGAAAGACACCCAGCAATCGGTCGCAGCTATTTTTGATCGGTTGCTGGCATAGGGTTTCCATGTGGCAGCGGGAAACTGCCATGCGGGAAAGCATCGGGGGTGACGATGCAAAATGGAGACTGAAATGAATAAGACAATTGCTATCCTGACTGCCACCGCTGTAGTCGCCGTAGCCGCCATTCCCGCTATCGCTGATAGCCGGGGCTGGGGAAAACACGACCGCGGAATGGATCGCGCCATGCGCCATGAGCGCGGGATGAAAATGCTCAAACGCGCCGATACCAATAATGACGGCAAGATCACACTTGAAGAACTAAATGCCGTTAACGGGGAACGTTTTGCAAAGGCGGATGCCGATGGCGATGGAATTGTTACCAAGGCTGAGATCATCGTCGCAATCGAGGAAATGGATGAATTCCCTCGAATGGCAAGATTTGCTGGAACAATGGCTGACCGCCTGGTTTATCGCTTCGATCTGAACGATGACGGCAAATTGGCGTTGGAAGAAATCCAGAACCGGACAGGCAAGCACTTTGCATTGTTGGATCGCAACGATGATGGCGAAGTCGTCAAGGAGGAATTCCAGCGCGTACGCAAGGCTGGCCACAAAAGACATGGCCGCTCAGGTGAGCGTGGCAGGTTCAAGCGCTGGAACTCTGGTGCAGAAGAAAACGCCACTGAATAAAAAAAGGCCCCGGAACATTCACGTTCCGGGGCATCCAGTCCAGGCAGGGAAGCTCTTTTAGCTCGCTTTGCGAGATTTCGATTTAATCTCCTCGGCAACCAGTCCTTCACCAATGGGCGTTGTTCTGCCTTCGGAATTCAGCGGCAACCGCAATGACACGATAGTGCCGTGATTTTCCTTGGAACGGATTTTCATTGCACCGCCATGCATCTCCGCAAGCGACCGCGATATGGCCAGGCCCAGTCCCGATCCCTTATGGCTTTTGGTGAATTGGTTTTGTACTTGCTCAAACGGTCTGCCGAGCTTGCGCAGGTCGGAAGGGGTTATCCCGATACCCCGGTCTTCAATCGTGATTGTTACCGAATTGCGTACCTTGCGGACACGCACAAAAACACGACCGCCATCTTCCGAAAATTTTATTGCATTGGAGAGAAGGTTCAGCAGGATTTGTTTGATTGCCCTGCGATCTGCAACGAGTTCAATATCCGGTTCCAGCTTCTCGACAATCTTGATGTTCTGGTCAGCGGATTGATAGGAGATAATCCGGATTGTCTCTTCAATGATTTCATTGACGATGAAAGGTTCCAATTCGAGTGAAAAGCGTCCTGCCTCGATTTTCGACATGTCCAATATGTCATTAATAACGCCCAGCAGATAGGCACCGCTATCGTGGATATCCCTTGAATATTCTGAGTATTTGTCGGAGCCAAGAGGACCGAACATTCCGTCGTTCATGATCTCGGAAAAGCCGATGATGGCATTTAGCGGAGTACGAAGTTCATGGCTGATGTTTGCCAGAAATTCCGACTTGGTCTGGTTTGCCGCTTCAGCTCGGTTCTTTTCTGCCGCATATTTTTCAGCCAGTTCGACAAGCTGGGCAGCCTGAACCTCGAGCGTCTGACGTGAATTGCGCAAATCCTCGATGGTCGCCATCAACCGCTGCTCGGAATCAATCAATTTGCGCTCGTGGATCTTGATTGCGGTGATATCGGTCCCAACCGACACATATCCGCCATCCTCCGTACGTCGTTCAT
>JBPCWJ010000225.1:0-4061 GCA_051009635.1 Rhizobiaceae bacterium | reverse complement strand
GGCGCGACTGGCATGTGCCGGGGCCGGCGACCCAGGACGGGTTGGCTATTGGCCCCCACGACGAAGCCCACGCAGAAAGAAGCCAAAAACTGGTTTCAGACATGCTGGCTGGTCTTGGTAATCATGCATCTGGCGGCGTTGAGGCGATGCAGCTTGATAAATACTGGCATCCCAAGTTTTCCTGGTATGGCCCTGCAGGCATTGGCACGGCACGGGGCATTGAGGGGTTTCGCAACTGGCATCAGATACCGTTCCTGAACGGCATGCCTGACCGGGTTGGATCAGTCGGCAAGGGAAACTTGTTTGCCGATGGAGACTATGTCGGTTTTACGGCCTGGCCAGGGATGAACATGACGCTGGATGGAGATGGATTTCTGGGTATTCCTCCAGTGAACAAACGCATCACCATGCGAAGCCTGGATTTCTGGCGTTGTGAAAACGGATTGATCCGGGAAAATTGGGTATTGGTCGATTTGCTGGATGTCTACAACCAGATCGGTGTGGATGTGTTGGGACGTATGCGTGAGTTCAACAAGGCGCGTCGCCAATAAACACGGCCGGGATCGCACCCAGCCATGTAAGTGAGCTGGAGCCTCGCTCTTATTCTGTTGCTCTAAAACTCTCCGGTCAATTGGGCACTTATTCCGTGATTCGAAGACTCTGTCCCGATATCACCAGTGAAATTTGTAGTGAAGTTTACAGTTTCGCTGACCGCCGCATCAAACCCTAATTTGATGATTGCTGCATTCTGGTCAACAGCAGTCCCGGTCATGACAAAAGCGGTTCCGCCAGACATTGAGTTCGTTGTTGTGGGAGTTAGGTCGCCAAAAGCTTGTCTCCATCCAACCATGGCACGAACGTTGATCCCACCGCTGCTGAAAGCATTGCGCAACCCTAGCGTGGTGAAACTTACATTTTGACTGTTGGCTGCTACCGTCAGAGCGGCCGATCCCCCAGTTTCGGTAAATGCAGCGGTTTCGAGATTAACCCGGTTGTAACCTGCGAATGGCTCTAACCTAATATTCGGTGTCAGCTGGAGTTTGTAGGAAACTTCTCCAAAACTCTGCATGCTGATTCCGTCATAGGTGCCGGAGAGATTTTGCAACGAAGTTCCCAATGCGACTGCGCGTTCGGTATCGATACTGTGGCGATTGAAAAAAGCGCCAAAACGCAGCGAGATGGCTTTAGTTTCTCCGCCGCCATAAGCACCGAATGTCCAGTTTTTCGATTCCGCTTTTGACAGCGTAGCGTGTTGGGTCGCCACATTGGCGGAATAACCTCCGGCAACGCCGGCATTCCAACCATTGGTGAACTTTTCATCGAGACCAATCAAGATTCCATCCAACTCGTTATCCAGCCTTGATGATGGAGTTGAGTTATTCGAACTACCTTGTTCACGGTAGGCGGACGTCCACCAACCATTTGGTCTGATTGAGGCGGCGCGGTTGGCGAAATCCATGCTATTAGCAACCTCGCCGCGTCGGGCAGACAGGAACTGGAAGCGGTCATAGATTGTATCTGCTTTCTGACCGCTTTCATCCATCATTATGGATTGGAACGAGGCATATATTTCACCTGACAGCAATTGCATTGCGCGGTCCATCTGCTGAACTGTGGTGATGCCGTACAGACTGTCATAAACTTCGGTTTCAGTAGACATGGACTGCATCACCCGTCTGGCCATGGGTGTGCTTGTAACATCGGAGATGCTCGCTCCCGTTGGATCTGCTCTCAACAGCAGGGCTGTACCGTCTGTGGAAAGGGAATAATCCACCAGCAAGGTATCCTGCACATCTACCGGAGAGGGAATGGCAATGGAAGGCGCCCTCAGAATGGTATATGTATGGCCGGGAGCCGCAATTCCGCTGACAAAAACCGTACCACCATCAAACTGAAATGAATTGGTTACGCTAACAAGATCAGATGCGCCGTATTCATCAACATCGACCTTAAAATTGGAGCCGACGCTGAGCACAAGATCGGCGATCGTAATCTCTCCTATGGCACGACCGGGAGACAGACTGCCACCGGACAGTATCGTGACATCTCCTAAAAGATGCCCTGTACCGCCCAGCGTGCCACCATTGGCCACATCGACGCTTCCGCCAAAGATATTATTGATAGCGAGTGTGCCGCCATTGACCCGGGCGGTACCCTCAAATGCTGAGGCATTGCCGTTAAGATTGGTGTAACCGGCTTGATGCAAAATGAGGTGACTGTTGAGAGGCGTATGGGCACTGACCAGATTGGGAGCGAACTCATAGCTTCCAGCAAGATCCGTATGATTGAATGCAAGCGTCACCGGATTATCTGCAGAGCCTATCCCGAAATCAATCGAAGCGGCGCTCAGTACGCCTGGCGCCAACGCTTGTGCATTCCACGACGCTCCAATATTTATCGTTCCGTTTGAATCTTTGAACCTTGCAAGATAAACTTTGCCAACACCTCCATTGACAGACACAAGCCCTCCGTTAGCAACCGTCAACGTACCGTTGCCGCGAACGCCTACCTGAAGTTCATTGCCAATTGTCAGTGTCGAGTCCCGGCCGGAAACCAAAACAAATCCGTTGGCATTTCCTGTGGCCGAAGGGCCCTCGTTGTTGGTTATCGGGGCTTCGCGTTTATTGCCAACAAAGACCCTGTCTTGTGCTGTGACTGTTCCACGACCCGTTATGACCAAACTGCCATCTCCACGATCCCCCACCCAGATACTGCCCGTCATATCCCAGCGAGAGCCTCTCCCCTTAACCACCGCGGCACCGTCGCCACGTCCATCCACACCAAAATAATCGAAGCCGGCATCTGCTCCAATGATACCGTTCCTGCTGGATACGCGCCCATTGTTGGCAACTTGCAGCCTGCCTTTGCCAAAATCGCCAACCACCAGATCTATTTCATTGGTGATATCAAATTCTGATCCTGCAACTACGTTGATCGTACCTTTTGATCCTGCGTTCTGGCCAACAATTATCGAACTGAACAGACCGGGGACATTTGGAGAATAACCGTGGGTTATCAGCCTGCTGTCTTTTTCAATGCGCAAAGTAGCATCGCCGGTATCACCGACGACAAGGCCATTGATCTCCACTTCTCCCTTGACGCTCAGTAAAATCCGATTGTCGGTACCCGAAATCACTACATCACTGGTAATGTCCGGGAGCATGAGGTTTTCCCAATTGCTTGCTTCCAGCCAATCGTCGGACGTTGTGCCGATCCAGTTAACGACCTGCCCAAAAGCTGCAGAACCGGACAGACCGGCAAATCCCGCCAGAAATGTGGTCATCAGCAAGCGTGTACGAATAAACGGGCGTAACTTTCCGGTTGAAAATCTTGAATACATGGGTCTCTCATCACAATATATTGCACATATATTCATGCTAGGTGCATATTATATTTTCACAATTGCACAAAAATATAAAATAAAAATCAACATAAGCATATATTTATCGAAAAATAAGGATTGAAATAATAATTTATCCGAAAATTGTCATTTCATACATGGATGATTATTGAGGAAAATTAATGCAGGTGAATGCGATTGATTGCGGCCGGATGTTGCTATTTTGGTTTTGCGGGCTTTGAGAGTTTTGAATTAAAAAAGGGCCCATGGACTGAAACCATGAGCCCCTCTCGGGAGGTTTGCATTGAAGCTGCTAACCCGTTTGACTGGCGTGTCAGAATTTACCCGTCAATTGGGCGTTCAGACCGTTGGTCTGAGCGCTGTCCCCAAAACTGCCTGTGTAGCTGGCGCGGAAATCAATCATGCCATTCACCGGTGCATCAAAACCCAGTTCCAGCACCGCGGTATCTTCCTCAACTGGCGCGCCGGAAAGTGTGTAGGGTGTTCCACCAGAAAAGGTATTGATAGTGGACGGAGTGAGATCGCCAAATCCGTGACGCCAGCCAACCATGCCGCGCAGGTTCATTTTGCCATTGCGAACGACGCCCCGTACGCCGAGAGTTGTGAAGCTGACGCTTTGGCTCGCCGACGCGACGGTCAGCGCCGCACGTCCACCGATTTCGGTGAAGCCATCCGTATCGAGGCTAACATGGTTGAACCC
>JBPCWJ010000224.1:0-6466 GCA_051009635.1 Rhizobiaceae bacterium | reverse complement strand
AAGCTTTTCCTCAAGCGCAAGGCGGAACGGTTCAGCACGGGCAAGCGCTTTGGAAGAGTTGGTGCCGGTTTGGATCGCTACACGGAAGGCCCCCAAATCATCCCGCCAGTCAGCCAGCGATGAAGATGGCGACATGGCGGTGGCGATTGCAATGACAATTGCCAAGAATGCCGGTATCTGCATTATCCTGTCCTTACTGGCGCTTCCAGTTAATGATTCGAAGAACCAAACCCTAAATCAGGTCGTGTGGTTTTGGAATCGGTGAGCATTGGAATATTGGCAGTAAATGGTAATCTGATGGCAGGGATTGCGGGTGAAGTAACCGCCTGCATCCAGATCAGAGATTTTATCAATGACAAGAGCATTTCTAATTGTAATCGATTCGGTCGGTATTGGTGGCGCACCGGATGCCGCAAAATATGGCGATGAGGGTTCTGATACGCTTGGGCACATTGCCAGCCATTGTCATCAGGGCAAAGCGGATGTACGTGGCGGACGTGATGGTGATCTTTACATACCCAATCTGGAAGCATTGGGGATCGGATTGGCAGCAAAGGGCGCTACAGGAAAATTACCGGAAGGATTTGACCCGGATATCAGGTTGAAAGGCGTGTGTGCCAATGCCATCGAAACATCCCGTGGCAAGGATACGCCCTCCGGGCATTGGGAGATTGCAGGCGTTCCGGTTCTTTTCGATTGGGGATACTTCCCAAACACGGTTCCTGCTTTTCCGGCAGAGTTGAGCGAAGCAATTATTTCCAATGGAAATTTGCCAGGAATTCTTGGCGACCAGCATGCTTCGGGAACCGAGATCATTGAAAGGCTAGGCGAAGAACATATCAGAACCGGGTCGCCAATTTGCTATACCTCGGTTGATTCCGTCCTACAGATTGCAGCCCATGAAGGCCATTTTGGTCTGGAACGACTTTACAAGCTTTGCGAAACCGTCCGCCAGCTCGTTGATCCGCTCAATATTGGCCGCGTTATTGCCCGGCCCTTTGTCGGTGAAGACCGGAACTCCTTCAACAGAACCGGAAACCGCAGGGATTATTCAGTCGAACCGCCGGACCCCACCCTACTTGAACGAGCCGAGTCAGCAGGCCGTCAGGTGATCGCCGTGGGCAAAATATCCGACATATTTGCCCATAAGGGTCCGACTTTGGTCCGCAAAGGCCATGGAAATGATGCCATCTACGATGAGACCCTTTCTGCCATTTCACAGGCCGGCGACGGTGATCTGGTGTTTTCCAATTTTGTTGATTTCGATAGCGAATATGGCCATAGGCGCGATGTTGCCGGATATGCGGGAGCGCTTGAGGAGTTTGACCGAAGATTGCCTGAGATTATTGACAGGATGAAACCCGGTGATCTGTTGATCATCACTGCAGACCATGGGAATGATCCGACATGGCATGGTACCGAGCATACGAGGGAACAGGTTCCGGTGCTGGCCTGGTCACCGGGTATTGAAGCCCGCTATGCCGGTACGTTGAAAACTTTTGCCGATATAGGGGCAACCGTTGCTGACCATCTCGGTCTGGAGCCCGGCCCTGTCGGTAAATCCTTTCTGTCCGGCGGAAAAAAATGAAATCCATACCCAAGGCAGAAATTCATTGCCACATAGAGGGAGCTGCCAGCCCTGACCTGGCTGCCCTGCAAGCAAGGAAGTATGGTGTCGATATTTCGAAGGTCATCAATGGTGATTCCTACAAATGGCAGGATTTTATTTCATTCCTTGAGGTATATGACCTTGTAGCCAACCTCTTCAGGACCCGGGAAGACTACCGTCTGCTATCGAAAACCTATCTGACTTCCCTTGCCGATGAGGGAGCTATCTATAGCGAATTCTTCATATCAACCGATCACGCCCGAAGCGCAGGTATTGACCCGGAAGAATATATTCTTGGCCTTGCTGACGGTATCGAAGACGCCCGAAAAGAGAAGGGAATTGAAGCGCGGATGATCGCGACCGGCCTGCGCCATATGGGTCCTAAAGCCGTGCTTGAATTAGCCAGATGGATCGCCTCCAACTCCCATCCCCTGGTCACCGGCTTCGGAATGGCTGGCGATGAGCGCATGTATGAAGTTCCGGAATTTTCACCGGCATTCGATATCGCGCGCGAGGCTGGTCTTGGAATATCAACCCATGCCGGGGAACTGTGCGGCCCGGAAAGCGTGCGCCTTTCAATCGAACATTTATCTCCTGAACGGATCGGCCATGGGGTCCGGGCGATGGAAGACCCGGAACTGGTGGAATTGATTGCGGAAAAGGAAATCGTCCTGGAAACCTGTCCCTGCTCCAATATCGCACTTGGTATTTATCCGGATTTCGCCAACCATCCTGTTCCAAAACTGGTGGAGGCAGGATGCCTGATTACGCTTAGTTCGGACGATCCGCCACATTTCGGCACCAGTATCGGAAATGAATACCGCATTGCAGGTGATCACTTTGGATTTGATGACAAGGCTTTGATGCGGTTTACCGTCAATGCCATCGAAGCTGCATTCATAGATGGGGAAACCCGGAAACGTCTGCTTGAGAAATGCGGGTATAAGGGTCTAGGGTGAGTTAATAAAGCCGGAGACCCATGCCCATGCCTGCTTCATCCAGTTCCCATTCAAATGTTACGGTCATCGATCACCCATTGGTTCAGCACAAGCTGACAATCATGCGGGACAAGGAAACTTCCACTGCGAGTTTCCGCCGTCTGTTACGGGAAATATCACTGCTGCTTTGTTATGAAGTGACTCGTGATCTCAAGCTGACGACGCAAGAAATCGAAACGCCCCTGGAAACCATGCAGGCCCCGGTGCTGGCTGGCAAGAAGCTTGTCTTCGCCTCAATTCTACGGGCCGGTAATGGCTTGCTGGAAGGCATGCTTGATCTGGTCCCGTCCGCCCGCGTTGCCCATGTTGGTCTTTACCGGGACCACAAGACGCTGGAAGCGATCGAATATTATTTCAAGGCGCCCGACGATATGAGCAACCGGCTGGTGATCGTGGTTGACCCGATGCTTGCCACTGCCAACTCTGCTACGGCTGCAATTGAGAAGCTGAAGGAACGAGGTGCAACTAATCTTCGGTTTTTGTGCCTGTTGGCGGCACCGGAAGGTATAGAGGCGTTTACGAAGGGACATCCCGATGTACCAGTCTATACCGCAGCCATAGACAGCCATCTGAATGAAAAGGGATATATTGTTCCAGGTCTTGGGGATGCCGGTGATCGAATGTATGGCACCAAATAGGCGGGTAAGGAAACGCTAACCCTTTTCCCAGTTTTCATTCGCCGATAGGTGCCTGTTCAATGGAATCAAACCGTTTTCTGCAATGATGTCCGTAACCTTCAAGATCCCGGAGCGGACCAATGTGGCGTTACATCATAATGGCAGTTTCCCTGATCGGGACGGCTACTACCATGCCTGCCCTGCTTCAGGACAAGGTAGGTGAAGTCAAAAACGAACCTGTACAGATTGCCCGCAATGAAATCCATTCCGAGGCCAGCAAGAAACGAAACCCGCTATCGAGCAGATTTACCGAGGTCAAGGCGGATCGCCGCGGCCATTTCATTGCAAGCGCGAGGATGAATGGCCGGCGCATGGATGTACTGGTTGATACCGGAGCAACGCTGGTTGCGATTAATGAAAGCACGGCAAAGAGAATTGGCATCCGGCTGAAGCCCTCGGATTTCAAGTATGATGTTCGCACAGCCAATGGGATTACCAAGGCAGCTGCTGCGATGATTGATGAAATCCAGATCGGCAGGGTAATCGTCCGGGACGTCAGAGCCTCGGTCTCCCGCGACAGTTCATTGTCTTCGGTCTTGCTTGGAATGAGCTTTCTCGGCAAGCTCAAGAAATTCGAGATCGACTCGGGAACTTTGGTTCTGGTTCAGTAAACCCAATCAATTCAGCTGATTACTTCCAGGGTTGGGCCAGGCGTTCCCGTTCCCGGCCTTATGGCATCCAGAATACGTTTTTTGGCCCTTTCGGCGCTTGTTTCATCACGCGCATGGAGCAGACAGATCGGGCTTGAACCATCCCAGCTACGATCCGCGATCTGTGTCAGTCCGACAGCATGATCGACCGGGTCTTGAGGTCTTGTCCTTCCGCCGCCAAGTTCAATTACCGCCAGCCCCACCTGACGGGTATCAAAAGCCAGATTTCCCTTGCATTTCTCAAGATGATGCGGCTCGGCCAAAACCTCGATCAGAATCGGCGCGGCTTCCAGATGGGATTCTGGCCGTACCAGAATATCGTTTGGTCCTCCAAGTGCAGCAACCATTTCGGCAAATTTTTCTGCAGCTTGACCAGAAGAAAAAGCCTGTCTCATCTGTGAACCTGCCGATTCCACGTCTTCGGCAATTCCGGCTGATACCAGCATTTGCGCACCCAGACCAATTGTTATTTCCATCAGGCGATCGTCGATATGCCGACCGGTGAGAAAGTCAATCGCGTTTTTCATCTCCACGCCGTTTCCGGCAGCAGAAGCAAGTGGATGATCCATATCCGTCAACAAGGCTGTTGTCTTCAGACCGGCACCATTGGCCGTCTCAACCAGGCTTGTTGCCAATTCGCGGGCATCTTCAATCGAAGTCATGAATGCACCGGACCCAACCTTTACATCCAGAACCAGACCCTTGAGACCGGCAGCGAGTTTCTTCGACAGTATTGACGCAGTAATCAGCGGTATGCTCTCCACCGTGGCAGTTACATCGCGAACCGAATAGATGCGTTTGTCGGCAGGTGCCAGACTCCCGGTCTGACCAATGATTGCGCAGCCTGCTTGCGCAACGGCGGAACGAAACAATTCATCATCAGGCGATGTATTGTAACCGGGGATGGAATCGAACTTGTCGAGTGTTCCCCCGGTATGTCCCAGACCTCTGCCTGAAATCATTGGAACATATCCACCGCAGGCAGCAACCGCTGGCGCAAGCATCAGGGAAACATTATCCCCGACACCGCCAGTGGAATGTTTGTCAACGATTGCATCACCATGTTCGGACCAGTCAAGAACCGTGCCAGAATCGCGCATGGCGAGGGTTAAGGCAACCGCCTCGTCTCGTGACATTCCGTTCAGAAAGACCGCCATGGCAAATGCAGCGATCTGACCTTCGGATACTGATTCATCGGTCACGCCAGCAATAAATTCAGCGATCTCGTCCCGGCTTAGTTCGCTCCGGTCACGCTTTTTGGCAATTATTTCCTGGGGTAGCATGTGGTTAAACCTGTCAAACGCCATAGGGGGTCCAGATCGTCTTGATCTGAACGGAATGCTGAAGGAATTCTCGTCCCTGACCCTGATTGGTATCGAACCAGTCGCGCGCCTTGCCATTATTGACCCAGGTCGCTTTCAGATTGCCGGCTGATTCACGCTCGACAATTTCACTGCCTTCCTGCGATCCGAAATACCAGTGGCAGGCAATGTCATCGTGTTGCGCAATGGTTTTGGCCAATTCATCCCGATCACCTGCGATCAGGTTGACGGTCCCGCCGGGAACATCTGACGTATCAAGCAGTTGATAGAAGTCTCCGGCAGGCAGGGGATCGACCGGCGAAGGGGTGACCACGACACGGTTACCCATCGAGATTGCGGGAAGCACCAAAGAAACCAGGGAGAGCAAAGGCGCTTCATCTGGGCAGGAAATGCCGATAACCTCCCAAGGTTCATTGAGCGCAAGGCAAAGCATGTTGTTCATTGGGGCACGAACGGCACCGTCGAATTTGTCCGCCCAGGCCGCATAGTGGATGATACGGTCAATTGCAGCATCCACCTCCCTTTCGGCAGCAGCACGTCTTGCCCCTGAAACCCGGCGAAGATTTTCAGCAATTTCCTCTCTTCTTGTTCCGAAATTTTCTGCCAGAAAATAAAGTACCTGCGCCCTGCCGTGCCCTGTCATTGCTGTCCAACTAGAAGCGCCGCGCGCTGCCTCGACGGCATTGCGAATATCCTTGCGATTACCCAGACCTGCCTGTGTAACCAGCCGGCCCTTATGATCCCTGACAGGCCAGGAATAGCCGGAATCGGGGCGAACCTGCTTGCCTCCGATACAGTGCTTTATTGTACGATCCATTCCCCTGTCTGCCCCATCTTTTGCTTGAACAATTTCGCTGTCTGGCATGGCTTCAATGGCTAATGGGGTTGAGGGAAGCAGGCGGGCCTTTTTCTGCCATTTCGGAACCAGATATTCCATCATCCCTTCACGGCCACCCTCGCGGCCAAAGCCGGATTCGCGGTAGCCGCCAAATCCCGCCGCTGCGTCGAACAGATTGGTCGAGTTGATCCACACGATCCCGGCCTTGATGTTTTTTGCCGCGTCAAAGGCAATATCCAGACTTTGGCTCCAGATCGAGGCGGCCAGCCCGTAGCGGCTGTTATTGGCCAATTGAACCGCTTCATCCGGTGTCCGGAAGGTCATGGAAGCGATAACGGGGCCAAAGACCTCTTCCTGCGCCAAGCGTGAAGC
>JBPCWJ010000223.1:0-10920 GCA_051009635.1 Rhizobiaceae bacterium | reverse complement strand
CGTGAATTCTTGATGACAGCAATTCGCCCGTCGGCATAGGTCATGGTCACTACTGCGGTATCGACATCGCCGAGCTCACCAATCTGCTTGTCAATAATTGACGAACCGATGGCAGTCACGTTTACCGGCGGATCATTCATGATGAAATTCGCCATATCGAAATCATGGATCATCATGTCGCGGAACAGCCCTCCCGATACTTTTACATATTCCGGCGGTGGTGGTGCAGGGTCGAATGAAGTTATGGAAAGCAATTCCGGTTTTCCGATTTCACCTTCATCAAGGGATTGTCTGAGCCTTGAAAAACTTGGATCAAAACGCCGATTGAAACCGATCATTACCGGTTGGCCTGTTTCTGCAACACTCTCCTGGCATGCACGGGCACGCTCCAGTGAAAGGTCTACCGGCTTTTCACACAAGACCGGCTTTCCCGCAGCAGTTGCGGCCTCTATCAAATCAGAATGTGTATCCGTCGAAGTAGCGATCAGAACCGCATCAATATTGCTGTCACCAATTATATCTTCAGTCGTGCGTGCCTCGACCCTATATTGTTTCGCCAGTCTTTCCGCATTTTCCGGAAAGTAATCAGATATCGCAACAAGTTCGCTGCCCGGATTGGAAGAAATTGCGGTTGCATGAACACCTGCTATGCGGCCCGCACCAAGTAGTCCGGCTCTCAACATCCCATTTGCCTTTCACTTTGCTTGCCGAATGCCAACTTCAATGGAGTAGCCTCATAAATTAGCGATTGATCTTTGCCGGGAACTCCCGATTGTTTCTACAGCAGTCTATCCTGGCTTGTAATCCCGATTGGCCTCAGGATCCTCCCCGGAATAGGGCAGCGCCATCAGCTCATCCCATGCTCTTGATGGAATTTCCAATCCGGACCAATCGAAAGTTTCTTGAATATGTTTCAGCCTTGATACCCCGACAATGGTGGACGAAACCTTTGGTTCACGCATCGAGAACTGCAAAGCCACCGCGCCAGGTGGAATTTCATGCCGGCCACAGATTTCTTCAATCCTGCGAACTGGTTCCAGCCCTGCATGGTCCGTCAATTGATAGGTTATGCGTGGCATCTCTTCACTACCCTTGGCAAGGACGCCGCCTGCATAGGGAGCTGCATTGAAAACCGCAATTCCTGCCGAATGCGCGTAATCGAACATCTCCTGGGCTGACTTGTTCAATAGGCTGAAGCGATTATGGCTGATCAGCGCATCAAATGGATGCTCACGCAAGATTGGCAACATCATGTCTACCCGCCCCATGGCCAGCCCGACGGCTTGGGCAATACCTTCCTCCTTTAGTCGAAAAAGCTCGTCAATGGCCCCGCCTGTTTGGGTGATTTCTTTCAAATCGCGTGCGTGTTCTGGATCATGTAGATGCAATAGGGGAATTTGATCCAATCCCAGGCGCGACAGGCTTTCCTCAACTGACTGCCTCACCCGCACAGCATCGAACCTGCCGGTATCCAAATCCCGGTCGAGTTTCGTCGATATTACAAAGCCTTCAGGCATGCCACCACGTTCACGCAGGGCGGCACCAATACGCTCTTCACTGCGACCAAAGCCGTAATTGTTTGACGTATCGAGGAAGTTCACCGGGCCGTCGAAAATTGCGTGCAGCGTTTCGCGGGCGCTTTCCTCTCCAACTGAATAACCATAGGTCTCAGGCATATCGCCAAGCGCGGAAGCCCCGATACCAAGTGAGGTTACACTAAGCCCGGTATCACCAATTGAAATCTTGTCCATACTCAGTTCCCTCAGATCGAGCCAGCTTCAACCATATAGTTGTTTGCTGAACACATGGCCGCGTCATCTGATGCTAAAAAGACGACCATCCTCGCAACATAAACAGGTTCGATAAGATCGGGCAAACACTGACGATCCCGATGCCTTTCAATTGATTCAGGCGTTACCCAGAGGTCTTTTTGCCTATCGGTCATGATCCAGCCTGGTACAACGGTATTCACCCGGATCCGATGTTTACCGAGATCACGCGCCATCGTCCGGGTCAATCCATGAACGGCAGATTTCGCAGTGGCGTAAGCAGGGAATCCCCCACCTGCTTCCCACCATGAATTTGAACCCATATTGACTATGGAGCCTCCACCGTTTGCAATCATATCGGGCGCCACCGCCTGTATCGAGAAAAACATATGGCGAAGATTAGTTGCCATACGTTCATCCCAATATTCAGGTTCCACATCCTTCCAGTCATGCCGGTCATCGCGAGCCGCGTTGTTTACGAGAACGTGAAATGGCCCGAGCTTGTCCCGAAGCTTGGCGATCCCATTGCGAAGCCCTTCGATATCCCGCAAATCGCAGATTTCGTAACTGATGTCGCCATTATCGCTTTCGGTAAGCGCCTGGCTTGCATCCGCATCAAGGTCAAGAAATCCGACACGTGCGCCCTGCGCTGAAAATGCCTTCACAGTTTCGCAACCAATTCCGGAAGCTCCACCAGTGACGAGAATATTCTTGCCTTTCAGGCTTGGGTAAACGGCAAAATTCATTTAGGTCTCGTTAAGTTACACTAATTCTGTAAAGGCATCGATCGTGCCCGGTATCTTGAGATACTCCGCCAAACCATGATTACATCCTGGCTCGAAAAAATAGGCGGCGCAGGTGACCGCGCCGCCAAATCTCGCCTTCAGGTTCTACTGAACGCAAGTGTCGACATTATCATTGTTGCAGACATCGAGGCCGGTATAGATCGGATCTTCCGGGGTCTTGCCTCCCTTGATATCTTTGAGAATGAACATGGATTTGTAGCCCATTTCAAACGGACGCTGGCCGACAAGGCCGTTCCCAAGCCCATCTTTGGTCTGTTCGAGTTGCATCGGCAATGTGTCCGCTACAACAATGGTCATCTCACCAGAATCCATTTTTGCCTTATATGGCTCAGCAGCCTTGCGATAGGCATTGTCAAACCATTGGGTGAACGCGCCAGTTGAAAGGAATGCGGTCAAATCCTGGTTGGCAGCCAAAATATCGGTCATGCCTTGAACAGCCACATTGCCATCATCATTGGTGATGAGCGGGCAGCCCGAAATTTCGGTCCAACCACCTTCACCTGCAAGTGCGGCACCCGGAGGTGTACCAGTATCCTTGCCAGCAAGCGTATCACGTGCACCTTTCAGGCGCTCATTGTGGTTTGCAGCCGCAGCACCGCCGGTTTGCAGGCAGATTGTTCCACCATCGGGGTGACGAGCCTGAACCAGCTTGGCCAAATTCACACCAATGTCGTAATTGTTGGTGCCTACATATGTTGTGCGCAAACCTTTATCTTCCGGCAGAAAATCAGAATCCCAGGTGATTACAGGGATACCGGCATCTACAGCTGCCTTGATCGCCTTGGCCATTGCTGGTGCGTTTGACGGTGCAACGGCAATGCCATCGACGCCCTTGGTAATCAGGTCCTGAACGATCTGGACCTGCTCAAGTTCAGTATGCTCGCCTGGTCCAATATATTCGCAAGTCACATCGCTCAATTCTTCCTGAGCCTTGTAACAACCATCTCTGGCCAGATCGAAGAATGGGTTGTTCATCGCTTTTGGCACAAGTGCGAAAGTGAAGTCCTCCGCCATGGCCGGTGTGGCAATTGCAAGTATTGCCACTGCTGTCAAAAGTCTCTTCATGATACTACCTCCCTGTGGATTTTGAAGAGTACACTACGGCGACTCACTTTCCGCCGCGATTGCGAATCTGTTCAAGAAGCACCGCTAGGATGAGGAACAGACCCACAAAGAACTGCTGCCAGAGAGCCGGGATACCGGCAAGCAGCAGGGAGTTTCGGATTAATTCGACCAGAGCCGCACCGATTGGTGCGCCAAGAGCATAGACAACACCGCCCATCAGGTTTGCGCCACCGATCACCGTGGCAGCGATGACGTTTAGTTCGTAAGTAACGCCCATGCCATTGGTAGCTGAACCGGTGTATCCAATGAACATGAACGCCGCCAGTCCTGTGCACATCGAACACACCATGTAGACCGAGACGATCATTCTTTCGACTGGAATACCGGCCAATTTTGCAGCCTGCGGATTTCCGCCGATGGCAATCACCCAGCGACCCCAGGTCGAATAGCGCCAAACCCACCAGAATATTGCGGTCAACACGATCAGAAGCCAAACCACATTGGGAACACCAAGCATGCTTTCTCCGCCGATCCACTCGAACAAATCCATATCCGGACCAAAATCATAGATCATCTTGTTGTCTGAAATAACCATGGCGATGGAACGCGCCATGGCGAGCATGCCAAGCGTAACCACAAATGGTGCCATTTTAAGATAGGCAATCAATATTCCATTGATCAGGCCGACTGTGGCAGCCGTCAGCATACAGACAATGAAACCCGCCCCGATGCCAAAACCGGCCTGCATGGTCAGTCCGAGCGTAATGGCACAAAGCCCCAACAATGACCCCACGGAGAGGTCGATGCCCGCAGTACAAATTACCGCCGACATTCCGAGCGCCATGATGCCGAAGAAGGCAAAATTTCTTGTAATGTTGAACATGTTGCGCTCGGTCAAGAACGCATCCGATACGAAGGTCATGACAAGCCCGATTGCCAATATTGCCATGAAAACCCAGAAAGGTTGCGTGCGCATCACAGCACCAAAACCAGATACTTCCTGGCGAAGGGTAATACTGTCATCAATTGCCGCGTGATCGACGCTCGAATTCTGCTCGGATTTGGCCTGTCCGCTTTGGACAGTGCTGGTTGTGTCGGTCATGCTGCCTCTATCGCCCCAATTATTAGACCCGTGACTTCTTCCGGGCTTGTTTCCTTGATGTTCTTGTCGGCCACCTTGGTACCGCGACGAAGTACTGCCACACGATCGCATACTTCAAAAACATCCGGCATGCGGTGGCTCACCAGGATCACCGCATGACCGGTATCCTTGAGCCGTTTGATAAGGGCTAGTACTTCCGCCACCTGCCTGACCGAAATTGCGGCGGTTGGTTCATCCATCAGTACAAGCTTCGGATCCGAAAGGCGTGTACGGGCGATTGCCACAGCTTGCCGCTGGCCACCCGACATTTGACGAACGAGATCACGCGGCCGGGTTTCTGACTTCAGTTCCGAGAACAATTCCCCTGCACGTCGGTACATTGAAGAATAATCCAGCATCGAAATTGGACCAAAGCGCTTTTTCAATTCGCGACCGAGGAACACATTGGCACCGGCTGTTAGATTATCGCAAAGCGCCAGGTCCTGATACACGATCTCTATGCCGGCATTCCTTGCATCGATTGGTTGGGTGAAATGAACTTCCTGCCCCTCAATATGGATTGTACCTGCCGTTGGAGGATAATTTCCGGCAATTACCTTCATTAGTGTTGATTTGCCTGCACCATTGTCACCCATAAGGCCGACAGCCTCTCCGGGTGATATGGAAAGATCGACACCGTTCAACGCGTGAATCGCGCCAAAACTTTTTGTGATGCCGTTCAATTCAATCAGACTCATTCAATATACCTCCCTAAATGGCCTGTGGCGCAAAATCGCTCTGGTTGATCGGGATGATATCGTTCAACAGTGATACGGATTTTTGCAAGCCTTCACGACTGTTAAGCAAAACATCTTCGTGTTCAATACTCAACCAGCCGTCATATCCGGCCATCTTAAGACGATAACAGAACTGGCGCCACCACTCTTCGCCATGTCCATAGCCCAAAGTGACGTAACTCCAGCTTCGCGCTGGTATATCCACAAGGTTTCCGTTTTCTAGAAGGCTCGTATTTGCCTGTACTGGCGTATTCAACAGCGTATCTTTGGCATGTACGTGATAGATTGCATCACCAAGGGTTTCTGCAGCAACAAGAGGATCGGCACCCATCCAGAAAAGATGCGAGGGGTCCAGATTGGCACCAACCACATGCCCGACTGCCTCACGGAGTTTCAGGAGGGTCGGAACGTTGTAAACACATTGATTTCCATGAAGTTCCAGAGCGATACGCTCTACTCCACATTTGGTGCAAAGTTTTGATATGTCGTGCCAGTAGGGAAGAAGAACTTCCTCCCATTGATAACGCAGAATATCCCGGGTTTCTGGCGGCCATGATGAAACAACCCAGTTTGGCATGGAGTCTGTTTCATTTCCGGCAGGCAGGCCTGACATGGTGCAGACGGTGTCTATCCCCAATTCTCCTGCTACCTGGATCGTATCTCTAAGACACACGTCCTGGTTTTTGTCCGTGGGATGCAGCGGATTACCGTTTGCATTAAGGCTGATGATCTCAAGATCACGGCTTTCAAATGCCTCTAAATATTTCTTCCGCGCATCTCTGCTGGACTTCATCTTTGCAAGATCGAAATGCGGCGCGGTCGACCATCCTCCGGTATTAACCTCGATGCCGCTCACGCCCATCCGTACTGCATTATCGAGCAGTTCATCGAAAGTCGCATTGCCAAGGCTGTCGGAGACGAAACCCAGTTTCATGCCGCCTCCTTGGATAGCCGGTATAATGCGGGTTCTTCTTCCATTATAACGGCAATCTTCCTGTCTTCCCGCAACGACCGCACCCCTGCCTCACCTACCAAAGCAGCAGCATAGCCGTCCCAGGAAGTGGCAGCCGTTTTCGAAGGCCGACCTGCTTTAATCGCCTTGATCCAGTCTTTATTCTGCAGCCGATATGCCTCAGCAAACCGGGGACGCCAATCTTCCGGATAAGTTTCGGCGGACCTTAAGTCGATGTCATAGCGGGCGTCAGCCGGATTTATCAGTTGAACCGATCCTTTCTCGCAGACCAGCTCTCCACGTACATCATAGCCATAGGCTGCATTGTTGTTGACCTCCACACTGACCAGCTGTCCATCTGATGTCTCCAACACCATCAACACTGGCGCAGCATGGTCATCACTTCGCCGCGGCTTTGAAACAAAAATGCTTGTATGCTCACTACCGAGCACAAAACGGGAAATGTCGAATTCATGTGAAGCCGAATTTGTGATTGCCATATCACTGGTGAACCAGTTTCCAGGGCTGACTACATTACGATGAAAATTATGCATCATAAGGGGACGGCCCATTTCGCCATTCTCCCTGGCCTCACGCATAGCATTGTAGGACTTGTCAAAGCGGCGCATGAAACCCAGCTGTACCAGGGGCTGCCCAAGCTTCTTTTCAGCAGCAATTACCTGTAGACATTCCAGCGCTGTGGGTGCCAGCGGTTTTTCGCACAACACCGGCTTGCCTGCTGCAATCGCGGCGATCGTAAGCTCCGCATGTGTTTCGTCCGTACTGGCTATCAAGACTGCATCGACATCACTGCGCTTAATGACAGACTTTGCATCAGCAAAAGCATCCGCTCCATAGGCATCAGCCAGGGTACGTGCCCGAGCCTCCAAAGCATCACAAACAATCTGGAGTTTTGCATCCGTCAGGTCTTCGGCAATAATCCGGGCATGATCGGTGCCCATAATGCCTGCACCGACTACGGCAATTCTGACAGTCATTTTTCTACGCCAAGCGACTCGGCGCTCCTCCCAATTTCTTCACCAAAGCATATCGGCATGATTGCCGGCGGCAAGCGCCTCAATCAGTAAATTCTGATGTACTTTGCATCAAAAACTGGAAAAACTACGATAGTGTAATTGGAAATCTATTTGTCTTGTCTGGCAAAAAGCATTTTGATGTGTGTTGCATCAGAATTGAATTGGATATTTTCCAATGACCTTATTGAGCCGAAGGAAAGGCCCGACTATTCAGGCGATCGCTGATATCGCCAGTGTAGGCACCGCGACGGTTGACCGTGTCCTCAATAGTCGCACCGGAGTTCGCGAAAAGACACGCCGACGCGTTATTGAAGCGCTCGACAAATTGGCGAGCGAGGAAACCGCGAATCTTGAATCCCTCGACATCAGACTATTTTGCGAGTCGGGTGATACATTCAACGAAGCTATGGCCGCGGCTGTCGAAATCGTAAATCGGACAAGACCCGGCGTTAAATTGGCTGGACAATATGTAAGGACCAGCCAGCTGGAGGCGGACAGGTTCTCTAGCCAGATAATCAGTGAGGGCGGAATGGCTGAAGGGGTTATTCTCGTAGCTCGCGAGCATCCAGCCATTAACCGTGCTGTACGTCATCTACGCTCGGAAAATCTCCCAGTAGTCTGTCTAACGACCGACCTGCCCAGTTCCCGGCGCAATGCCTATGTCGGCAACGACCAATATGCCGCCGGCAGCGTTGCAGGCCAGTTGATCGGACATGCCTGCAAACGCCAAAACGGTCGGATACTGCTTGCAATGAGTGTCTCTTTTCGGTGTCAGCAAGAACGTGAAATGGGTTTTCGGCGTACCCTGAGGGCAGATTTTCCTCATCTGCGGATTGAAGAACGTCTAATTTCCGATGATGAACCTGGAACCACATATGACCAGCTCAGACGCTATTTTGATGAACATGGTGTACCCGATGCCATCTACAATGTTTCCGGGGGAAATAGGGGCGTTGCCCAGGCACTGAGGAAACTCCAGAAAACAGGAGACACGATCTTCGTCGGGCACGAATTGACACCAATATCCCGAGGTTTATTGGAGGCAGGAACCATGGACTATGTCATTTCACATAACTTTGCAGATGAGCTATCGCGAGCGGCAGAATATATCCGTGATTTCCAGGTTTCCAAACCGCCTGATCCCGCCTACTCACAAATCCTTGTCCATATGAAATACAATTGCGATCTATGAACCTGCCTTGATTGCGAAAGCTACTCTTGCAGAGGTTTGTCTGGCCCTGGCGCTTGACCATCGTAGCCGCCCCATACCGATTGGTCGAAATGGATAACAGCACCGGTCAACATTCCACTGTCATCCGACGCCATCCAAAGAACTGCACGGGCAACTTCATCGGGATCAAGCAGGCGTCCAAATGGTAATACCTCCCGTGCATTTTCTTCCCAATCCGGGTCTCCAGATTCCTTCAATTGAAGTTCCCTTTCATGGTCAGAAGCCATCCAGCCGATATCCAGCTGGTTAACATGGATACGGTTTCGCATCAGCGCGTATCCAGCATGTCGGGTCAGTGTAGCCAACGCTCCCTTGGAGGCAGAATATGGTGCAAGAAAGGGTTGACCTGCACGGCTTGAGGCTGAACCAATATTGACGATACGTCCTTCAACACCTTCGCGTTCCATCACCTTGATGGCATCTTGCATAAGAAAAAATGGTGCCCGGGTGTTTACTGCAAACATCCTGTCGAAAAGTTCTGGTGTTGTGTTGAGCATATTTCCGCGATCGGTCAATCCCGCTGCATTGACGAGGATATCGATCCGCCCAAAATGATCGTCCGCTTCTGGAATGATCCGTAGGACATCATCAATCTCGGCAAGGTCTGCCGCAATCATTCGGACAGGAATTCCGGCTGCGGAAGAAATGGATTTTGCAACATTGTTGCCTTTCTCCAGTCCACGGCCGACGATAGCGATGCCCGAAGCGCCGGCCTTTGCAAACAAACGTGCGACACTCGCCCCAAGGCCCTGCGTGCCACCGGTCACCACGGCAATTTTCCCGTCAATCCGATTCATGAAACAACCTCGAAATTTTTGGAAGCAAAACACGAGGGAGCACAGATGTCTAATCTTCGTACCCAGGAAATGGATTCACATTTGCATAGAATTTATTTGGCGGAGTGATCGCTGTTCAACAAAATTGTGTCGATTGGATCAAATCTTGGATTATCCCTGATTTTAAGTTTACGCTAAGATCCCGTACATAGTGGGAGTAAAAGTTTCCGACCGCGATGTCCCGTAATTAGCGAAAAATCTTTGTTACTTTATCTCGGCCCAAATAACAGTAAATGGCCTATTACGCTCATCCAAACCGCGCTGATCTGCTTAATCCAAATCCCCGATAAACTTCTTTCTTATCTGACTTCGCACAAGTCTGTTTTCAACCTCAAAAAGGACCATCTGGCAATTGATTAGCAATGTCCGCTTAGGGCCATTATTTCCGGTATCAATGCTCCGAACATGCTCTGATAGCGACATGGATAAATCGTCGGCTTTGGAAATCAAGATTGCTGAAAATGACGACACATATGCCGACTTCTTTCTCCACCAGACTTGAAGTCGACTTCACGTTTCCCGCCGATTCGTTCTCGTCGGCCGGTAACCGCCAGTCAAGTGGTGGAGGCGAGAAATGATCTGAATTGTACTATCCCGATTCACGTTGCTTTCGATCCATCTGCTTCGCTTGCGCCAAGCTTCTAACACCGTGCTTTTTCATCAGCGCATTATGTCGCTCTGCTTGAGCTACCCATTCTTCAGTCTGCAAGTGTGCCGGTGCAGCCAGCACGCCCCCGGCGCGAGCTTGCGACTGACATTTCTCGAACAGGCGCAAGAATTTTCTGGTCGCCGTAGAATATTTATCCTCCAAGGCAAGATTGCGTAGCCGGTAAAGGACTAGTTCCAGCGTTGAGCGGCGAACGATTTTGCCGTTCTCATTGACGACATGCATCTCCTGCATGACCTCACGGATGATTGTTTTGTGATTTTTGGATCCCTTCGGCCGGCCGTTTGAATTGCCCGATTTCTTGAACCGCTGCACCAGCGGCGGATTGCCATAACCGACCCTGTGGCGGAGTGATGTTGCTTCTGGCATTTCTTTTTCGTTCATTGTCTTTCCCTTCAATCGCATTGGTCGGCGGGAACCCATTCGGTGACTTCATCGAGCCACTCATTTAAATCTCGACCCTGCGGCACAGTAACCACGCCGCCGCCTTCAGCCGCCTTGGGCGGCGCGATCAGGCCATGATCCTCGCAGCGTTTGAGTACCTCGCGCATGGACGGCAGATGACCGTCGATCGCTTTCTTGACGAGTTTTCGCAAGCCCGCCTTGCCGCTGTTTCCAGCGATTGCGTTTCGGCGGCCGGCCTTCTCCGACTTCATAATCGGGTTCATCATATTCTGAC
>JBPCWJ010000222.1:0-2682 GCA_051009635.1 Rhizobiaceae bacterium | reverse complement strand
GTCCTGGGCCTCTGCTGAAATTGCGGATAAGCTGACTGCTGCAGCCAGAGCCACGGCTGTTCCCGCCTTCCGGATTACACTTAAACCAATCATTGATGTTTCCTCCCTTGGTTAAAGTATTTCAATCAATCTTGGTGCCCCAAATTTCTTGTTCGTTCACGCTGCCTTTGTAGAAATTTCAGAATTTCGAATAGTGTTTGTCAGTTCGCCAATGCCTTCGATCTGACAGGTGACGACATCGCCATCTGTCAGGAAATGCGGTGGATCCATGGCATAGCCAACGCCTGATGGTGTTCCGCTTGCCAAAACGTCTCCCGGTTCCAGCGTTAATCCCTCCGACAGGGATTCCAGCAATCTGGGAATTGGAAAGATCATGTTTCCGGTATTGCCATCCTGGCGCAGTTCGCCATTCACAGACAGGCTGATACGCAGATTTTCGAAGTTTGGCAGCTCGTCAATCGTGACGATATGCGGGCCCATCGGGCAGGTTGTATCCAGGCCCTTGCCTTTTAGAAACTGACCGCCATGGGCGCGCTGAAGATCGCGCGCCGTAACGTCATTTATGATCGTAAATCCGAAGATATGATCAAGCGCATTGGCTGCCTTGATGTTCCTGCCGGCCTTGCCAATAATTACACCCATCTCGACTTCGTAATCCATCTTCTCGGAAACATGAGGATCAAGACGAACGCTGGCTCCGGGGCCAATAACCGCCGTTGGTGGTTTGGTGAAGAACACCGGTAGTTTGGGAACCTTGTCTTCCCTTGCCTGCGCGCGGCTCGCTTCTGTGACGTGGGCGCGATAGTTGCTGCCGACGCAAAATACATTTTTAAGCGGACGCGGAATGGGAGCTGCAAGGGTAATTTCAGTCAGAGGCAGGACGGCAGCTTCCAGAGAACCGCCTGCTGCCATATCAAGAATTGTAATGCATGTTTGGAGTGTCTCGGGTCCGCCGGCTATCAATTCTATGACATTTAATGGAGCGGTAAGCGAAGGGTCCAACTTTCCCTGAGATTGCGCATCCAAATAGGCTCTGGGTAGATCAACCACGCTGTGACCGTCGACCAATAGTCCGGGCAGAAGTTCATTATTCCTGCGGATAGTTACAATTCGCAAGGAGTCCTCCCACTCGGTTTGCCATTGTATCTTTTTGCGAAACCATTCCAGGCAATAACCTGCGCCCAATTGTGGTCTGGATCATTTTGAACCACTTCACAATTGGTTTAGCGGAGATCAGCGCCCAAATGGCCGATAACGCTTGATTTTCTTAATTAGATATGAACCTTGCTGTTATTGAAAGCCCCTATTTCTGCCCAATGTTGGAAATGGTTCGTAATGGTTGAGACTAAAACCCGCAAAGATGATGCTCTTGAGAAACTCAAGGAGTTTTTGAATGACCAGCAGATTGCCCTGAATGGCAAACTGCCGCCGGAAAGGCATCTTTGTGTAGAACTGGGTTTGACACGAGGAAAACTGCGTAAGGCGTTGGCATTGCTCGAGGCGGAAGGGCAAATCTGGCGTCATGTAGGACGTGGAACTTTTTTTGGTCCCCGGCCGGTTATCAATCTAAGTGATGTTGAATATCTGAGTGAACATTCACGCCCGACCGAAGTGGTGGAAGCGCGTTTGGCGATCGAACCCCAACTTGCAAAACTGGCGGCCATGCATGGCAATGCATCCAATTTTACCGAAATGCGCCGCTGCAAGGAGCGATGCAAGACAGCCAGCGAGTGGCGTATTTATGAATCCTGGGACAATAATTTTCACCAGGCTATTGCCCAGGCAACCTGCAACAAGCTGCTAATCAGCCTGTTCGACACGTTGAACATTGTACGCCGATCCACGGTCTGGGGCCAATTACGTTCATCGAAATTGCCGCCGGCAGATCATGGCAGTTTCGCGGAGCATGATAAAATTTACCACGCCATTGTCAGCAGGGATTCAGAGCTTGCTGCGGAATGTATGCGGGTTCATCTGAAATCTGTACGCGACAGAACGTTTGCGTCCATGGAACCGTAAATCCAATTGTCATGCATTTTCTGTCCGGCGCAGCCATTGCAAAACGGATTTCTGCTTGTTTTTCATGTGCTGCTTCAAAGTCGCAGCCAATCTTTTCCCGTCTCTTTGCTGGAGATAGTGCATAATCTTCTCATGCTCATTTACCGCATCTGCCCAGCGGTTGTCTGACATATTTGCAAGATAACGTGCCCTTTGCATCCGGACCGTCAATGCCTGCCAGTAATTTGCCAGGGTTTCATTCCTTGCGGCGAGCATAATTGCGCGATGAATTTTCTGGTTGACCTTGAAATAAGTATCGAGATTTCGATTTCGGAAACTTGCCAGAAGCTGTTCGTGCAGTTTGGCTATGTTCCGGATTTCACTTTCGCTGATGTTTTTGCAGGCCAGTTCTCCAGATAATGCTTCCAATGCACCCAATATTGGGAAGACCTCTTCAACCTCGCTTGCGGTAATTTTTGTGACCCACGCACCACGATTTTGCTCCAATCGGACTAGGCCGTCGGTGGCAAGTACCTTCAATGCTTCGCGCAATGGGGTTCGTGATACACCAAATTGCTCGCAAAGCTGTTTTTCAGGAACCTTCGTGCCCGGTTCCAGCCGGTTGCTGATAATCAGGAGTTGAAGGCGGTCAACCAGTTCCTGGTGGAGCGATTTGCGCGAGAT
>JBPCWJ010000221.1:0-4551 GCA_051009635.1 Rhizobiaceae bacterium | reverse complement strand
GGTCCGCACTGGACGGTTTGGACAATGTTTTCAGAAAGCTTGATGAAATTGTCGAGATCAAGATTGCCGATACGGATGCATTAAGGCAGCAATCCAAACTTGACTGGGAGAAGCTCGGCCATGCAGGCCGGTCCTATATCGCACTTGGACCAACCGCTGAACAAATCGAGGAAATTACATCGCGCCCGGCCATGAAACCATTGCGTGTTTATGTGGGCATGCGTTCAGCCGATACTGCAAAGGAACGCGCCCAAATGGCGCTTGAGGAACTGATCCGCGTTGGTGGATTTGAACGAACCAACCTGGTGATTGCGACACCAACGGGAACCGGCTGGATGGATCCCGCCGCCTTTGACACGATGGAATACTTGATGGGTGGTGATGTAGCAACCGTTGCCATGCAATATTCCTATCTGGCTAGCTGGCTGTCTCTGCTTGTGGAGCCCAGTAACGGGTTGGTCTCGGCACAGGCGCTTTTTCAGGCAGTCTATCAGCACTGGTCGGAATTGCCCCGCGAAGACCGGCCGAAGCTCTACCTGTTTGGCCTCAGCCTGGGCGCGCATAATTCGGAAAGGTCGGCCAGCCTGCTGCAAATCCTGTCCGATCCGATTGATGGCGCGGTCTGGGCCGGCCCGCCTTTCGTCAATACCATCTGGAACAGCGTTACCCGCGGACGCGATGAAGGAACCCCCGCCTGGCTGCCAACATTTCACGACGGACGGAATTTCCGGTTCAGGAACCAGTTTTCCGATCCACCTTCCGGGGACAATTCCTGGAGCAGCATGCGTATTGAATATCTGCAATATGCAAGCGACCCGATCGTATTTTTCGAAACGACATCTTTCTTGCTTGAACCGGACTGGATGAAAGCGCCGCGCGGGCCCGACGTTTCGTCCGAATTTGCCTGGTATCCGTTTGTAACCGGCCTGCAATTGGTGATCGACATGATGATCGCAACCACGACCAATATCGGGCATGGCCATGTCTATCACCCGGCACACTATCTCGACAGCTGGATCGAGGTGACGGGTCAAAACGGTCTTTCAAGGGAAACGGTCAACAAGATCAGTGAGACGGTTTTGAAAAACATCCAGGATCAGGCCAAATAGCCGGAATATCAGGCGGCAGATAAACTGCGCCAATCCTATGCTGAATCCGAGGTGTTGATCGTGGAGGGAGTTTGATGGGGTCTTAAAGTCTCTTCAGCCTAATTTCGTAACCGATTGATCGTATTGATAACCGCATCCCGTCTTTCGGCATTTGAAGGATGGGTGGAGAGCCATCCGGAACCGTCATTTGAAACTGATTTGTCATCCACAACCCGATCAAGCAAATTGAGGAATGCGACAGCGTCGCGGTTAACCTTGGCCATCAATTCAACCGAGTACTGATCGGCCTCCATTTCAAACTGCCGACTATAGGATAAGGATTGCAATACTACGCCCTGGGAAATTACATCACCGACAATCTGGCTGGAATCACCGGCTATAACACCCAGCATGAACGTAATTCCAAGCACGCGGTATAACTGTTTCAGGGAATGCCTGCTTTCGACATGACCTATTTCATGCGCCAATACGCCAGCGATTTCATCATCATTTTCAGCCAGTTCAACAAGCTGGTCCGTAACAATTATCGATCCGCCGGGCAATGCGAAGGCATTTGCCCCCAGACTGCCGCCGTCGCGGAAATGAAGTGTATGGTTCGGTTCATCACCGTCTACAAGCAAGGCAAGTTGTTCAAAAATATTACGGATTTCAACCTGTCGTGATTCATCCAGTTTGGAATCGTCAAAGAAGGCCCGGTCGAGAGATTGAAATGTACCACTGTCAATTGCACTGGTTACTGTTGCGGGTGTAACGCTTGCCGCCGCCGCTGCGGCCATCGGCATTCCATAGCGATAAATTCCCATCAGCAGCGCTATGGTAATTACCGCTGCGATTGCAACAAATCCAAGATTTCCCTCCAATCTCGAAAGTCTTGAGAAAAAGCTTCGCCGGATATTCATGAAGTCATCGACATCAGCATCATTTGACGCCTCGAATATGCTTCCATCGGCGAAATTGAATTTTCGCGGTACGTTTCCGAGTTTATCAGTGATGTCCAGCAAATCGGGTTTGATGATTTCGGTGGAACCGTCGACCCTCAATTGCAATTCATGGTCCACGCGCAATAGTTTTGCGTTGACGGCTTTGGATGAAGCAACCGGAAAATATAGCCCAGGGATCATTAAACCACATTCAACTCCTGCTACGCCGGTATCCAGAAACTAGAGCCCGAACTCTATACCTTCGATGTCAAAATATTCTGAAGCCACTACACTGCCTTCCGGGGCAGACTGATCCACAAAATTATCCAGTGAAGATGTAGTAGCCAGTGCGGTATGATTTGACATATACCGCCAGGTTCTTACAGCCGCCCATGGCCGCAATAATCCGATCGTAAGTATCACTGCAAAGAAATTCGACAACAATATCCAGACGTATTTCAATCTGTCGAGGTTTGAGGAAAGACGATGGCCACCCTCCAATTCAGTGGCGCAAAAAGCGATGTTCCGGACACCGGCACGGTAGAAGTAGAATGAGAGAAAAATTGCTGCATAGATTCCAAAGATTATCCCAAAACTTGGCATGGCCTGAGACAGTAATTCAGCATGCTCGGGGGAAGAGCCGATTGGTGAAATTCCAAGTGCAGACGCCAGAAAAGTAATTACCGATCCAAATACGCCGAAGAGTAGTGCGGCTATAATTCCAAGCAATATAGTTACACCAAAATTTGCATAAAGACTTTCAGTTGGTGCATTTGTAGAAAACCTCGATGTTCCAAATTTTAGATTATTACCAATGTAATTTGATGAAAGCCGCGACGCGATTGGTGCCAGCAGCCCCAAGGTTAAAATGGAGGCCACCGGCATCAGAATAAAGATGCCCAATGCGGACAAATACTTACCCTCGAAACTCAACCGGACGTTCCGAAGCTGGTCATACGGGCATTGAAGGCAATGGATTTGTTGATCAACCATGGAAATGCAATCAGATACGGAATCAGCAAGAGTCCAGCCAACGGGCTGAAAATTATAAGTACGTAGTACATGAGCAGCAGGAAAACGACGATCAATCTGCCGATCAAAATCTGTTTTGGTTTGGCATGGTATTCGAAATTATGGCCATCCAGAAAAGTATTGCCATAAAAATAGCGCAGCCTGCGTACCTTCGCCCAAGCTGTGTAAATACCAATTGTCACTATCGACAACAGTAGATTAACAATCCAGATTCCGAAATATTCGCTTGCATTTCCCCGAAAATCAAACCCAAGCGTTTCCACGCCATCTGCTGGCGTAACCGATGCACCCCTGTCCAACTTATCCCCACTACATTATTGCCCAAACTATGAGCATGTTAATAGCTGCAACCCTGAGTTAGTCAACCTTGGTATCATTGATATTTTGGCGTGTATGTATGAAGTCCAGCAATATTATAGGTGTTCAATACGCTCAGATTCTTACAGGTGCAGAAAAATATAGAAACCAGCTGGAGGCTGCCGCGATAGAGAGCGGCGGGTAATCTGTCTGTTGAGAAAGATCAGCTCCGCACTCCTCTCTCTGTTGCTTCTTCCCAACCCCTGATCAAAGCTGCCCGGCGCCCGGGGTATTTTTCGCCAAGCACCCTTAGTTCCAGTACCCGGTCTGTCTTGAAGTGCCGGTAATCCTTGCGTGTCTCACACCATGCGACGAGATATCGGCTCCGATCCAGGAATGCGATCAGCAAAGGCCAGACGATCCGGTTTGTCGTGCCCCCATCCCGGTCTGTGTAGATCAGTTGGAGCCGATAGCGTTCCCGAATTGCATGCCGCAGCAGGGCGCTGTCAAACCGTTCTGAGATCCTGGATCGCGTCTGAATTGCCTTGGAGCTCGAATCCAGGACGATAGGGCGAAGCTCCTTGGGAATGGCTTCCGACAGCTTCGAGACCAGGTCCCTTGCAGCCCTTGCAAGTGTTGGATCGGCTTCTGCGGCCACCCACGCCGCACCCAATGCGGCCGCTTCCAGTTCGTCAGCCGTCAACATCAATGGCGGCATGTCGTAGCCATCATCCAGCACGTACCCCATGCCGGCTTCCCCACGGATGGGAATGCGCTGTGCCAGGAGCTCGGCCATATCGCGGTAGAGAGTGCGAAGCGATATTTCCAATTCATCTGCAAGTTCCCTGCCTTTGACTGGTGATCGGGTCGAGCGAAGTATCTGGATTATCTGGAAAAGCCGTTCCGTGCGACGCATTTCTATCTCCTGCTGCCACACTGCTGCCATAACGGTGGCAGCAGTGCAAATCTATAGGAGGTCAGAACACAAACCTTGACGCCGCGTGCGATGAAATCTGGAGCCCAAAATGATACATTTCCAACGAACGCAAATGATTGACGCCACGCCGGAAGCGGTGTGGGCAGTTCTTGGCCGTTACATGCACATTGACGAGTTTGCGCCGCTCATAACGTCCGTTGATGCGTTGACCGAGGGAGAAGACGGCCTGGGATCAAAACGCCGCAACCACTTTGAG
>JBPCWJ010000220.1:0-5300 GCA_051009635.1 Rhizobiaceae bacterium | reverse complement strand
CGCTCAAACTTCTCTTTTGCCATGCTGGCTCTCCACTCTAATGCACCCTAACGGGCTAATTAATTCAAACTAGGTCAGGCGTATTTTTCCTGAATTTCCTGGGCAACCGCCGAAGGTACCGGCGCGTAATGATCAAACTGCATCGTATACTGGGCGCGACCCTGCGACATTGAACGCAACGTATCGACATATTTGAACATGTTGGCTAGCGGCACATGTGCATTGACCACAACCGCAATTCCGCGAATTTCCTGGCCCTGAATTTGGCCACGTCGGGAATTCAGGTCACCAATTACGTCACCGACATAATCTTCCGGCGTCACCACCTCGACCTTCATGATCGGCTCAAGCAGTTGGGCTCCGGCCTTTGGTGCCGACTCCCGGAATGCTGCCCGCGCGGCGATTTCGAATGCCAGTACAGATGAGTCGACATCATGATAGGCGCCGTCATAAAGCGTTGCCTTGACACCCAGCATAGGGAAACCAGCCAGCGGCCCTGCATTGAGTACGGACTGAATGCCCTTCTCCACGCCCGGAATGTATTCTTTGGGAACGTTACCGCCTACAACCTTTGAAATGAATTCAAACTCTTCGCTCTCCTGGTTAGGTTCGAAGATGATTTTCACGCGGGCAAATTGACCGGAACCACCGGACTGTTTCTTGTGCGTGTAATCGCAATCATAGGACTTGGTGATGGTTTCGCGATAGGCCACCTGAGGTGCACCCACATTGGCCTCGACCTTGAATTCACGCTTCATGCGATCAACGAGAATGTCGAGATGCAATTCACCCATGCCGGCGATGATTGTCTGGCCGGATTCTTCATCGCTCTTGACCCGGAATGATGGATCTTCTGCAGCGAGGCGGTTAAGCGCAACACCCATCTTCTCCTGATCACCCTTCGTCTTGGGCTCAATCGCAATCTGGATGACCGGATCAGGGAATTCCATGCGCTCCAGAATGACTGGCTTAAGCGGATCAGAAAGCGTGTCACCCGTAGTGGTTTCCTTCAGTCCGGCAAGCGCAACGATATCACCTGCATAGGCGGTATCGATATCCTCACGCGAATTGGAATGCATTTGCAGCATCCGTCCAATGCGTTCGCGCTTCTCCTTGACTGTGTTGAGCAGGGTCGAACCTTTTTCCAACTTTCCGGAATAGATGCGCGCAAAGGTCAGTGAACCGACAAACGGGTCGTTCATGATCTTGAATGCAAGCATGGAAAGCGGCTCGTCGTCAGATGCCTTGCGGTTGATTTCCTCTTCGGTCTTTACGTCAATTCCCTTGATGGCGGGAATATCGACAGGCGAAGGAAGGAAATCCACCACGCCATCCAGAAGCGGCTGAACGCCCTTGTTCTTGAAGGCGGAGCCGCAATACATCGGGAAGAAATCAACGTTGATGGTGCCCTTGCGGATCAGCTCACGAAGCTTGTCATTGGAAGGCATTTCACCTTCCAGATAGGCTTCCATGGCCGCTTCATCGACATCGACCGCTACCTCGATCATCTTTTCGCGGTATTCCTCGGCCAATTCCTTCATGTCTTCCGGAATTTCTGTCACATCCCATTCGGCACCCAGATTTTCTGATTTCCAGACCAGGGCCTTCATTTCGATGAGGTCGATAACACCTGCAAAATCGTTTTCCGCACCAATGGGCAACTGCACTACGCAGGCCTGCGCACCAAGACGTGAGCCAACCATTTCAACCGAACGGAAGAAGTCGGCGCCAATCTTGTCCATCTTGTTGCAGAAGATCATGCGCGGAACATTGTACTTGTCTGCCTGACGCCACACGGTTTCTGTCTGCGGTTCAACACCGGCATTGGCATCCAGAAGCGCGATTGCTCCATCAAGCACTCGAAGCGAACGCTCCACTTCAATGGTGAAGTCAACGTGTCCGGGCGTGTCGATGATGTTGAAGCGGCGCTTCTTGCCGTCACGGCCTTCCCAGAAAGTTGTCGTCGCAGCCGAGGTGATTGTAATCCCCCTCTCCTGCTCCTGCTCCATCCAGTCCATGGTAGCAGCACCGTCATGGACTTCACCAATCTTGTGGGACTTGCCGGTATAATAAAGGATACGCTCGGTAGTCGTGGTTTTTCCCGCATCAATGTGAGCCATGATGCCGAAATTGCGATAGTCCTGAATGTCGTATTCGCGGGCCATTGCCTGATGCCTTTTTTCATCCGGAACCGTGTGGGTTCCCTTGTTGTTTCGGTTTCGCGTTACCAGCGGTAGTGCGAGAATGCCTTGTTGGCGTCTGCCATTTTGTGAGTATCTTCGCGCTTCTTGACCGCAGAACCACGATTATTTGCCGCGTCGAGCAGTTCGCCCGACAATCTGTCGACCATTGTGGTTTCATTACGATTGCGCGCGGCAGCGATGACCCAACGAATTGCCAGTGCCTGGCGACGCTCGGTACGAACTTCAACTGGCACCTGATAGGTTGCGCCACCTACGCGGCGCGAGCGCACTTCAACATGCGGTGCTACATTTTCCAGGGCCTGACGGAAATTTTCCAGCGGATCCTGCTTGGTCTTTTCCTGCATCTGGTCAAGCGCGCCATACACAATGCGCTCTGCGACCGACTTTTTGCCATCAAGCATGATGGCGTTCATGAATTTTGTAAGAACGATATCCCCGAATTTTGGATCCGGGTTGATCTCTCTTTTTTCAGCGCGGTGACGGCGTGACATTCTACAGCTCCATTAACCGGCGATTATTTCGGACGCTTGGCGCCGTATTTTGAACGGCGCTGCTTGCGATCTTTTACGCCGTGCGTATCCAGCACGCCGCGGATGATATGATAGCGGACACCGGGCAAATCCTTAACGCGACCGCCGCGGATCATGACCACAGAGTGTTCCTGAAGGTTGTGGCCTTCTCCGGGAATATAGCCGATAACCTCGAAACCGTTGGTCAGGCGACTTTTTGCAACCTTTCGCAGTGCCGAATTCGGCTTCTTGGGCGTAGTCGTATAAACGCGTGTGCACACGCCGCGCTTCTGCGGGCATGCTTCCATTGCAGGAACCTTGTTGCGCTTTACCTCGGGCTTGCGTGGTGAGCGAACCAGCTGGTTGATCGTTGGCATCCGGTGATGACCTCTTTCACATTTGGCCCAAAGGGCCATGTCCTATTGCTGCGACACCGTGCATGTTGCCGAGGTGACGCGATGGGCGCTGGACTTTTCAGTCGTAACGCATTTCAAATGCTGCCATATCCTCAAGAGGAACATGCACCACGCAAAAAAACTTGCTTTCAGACCCGACCGTTCCGGTTGAAAGCAACTTTTAATACACAGAGGACCGTTGAACGGTCATGCAGCGAAAAATCTGCCTTTGTTGGTCAAACCTTGTTTGAGCGTGTTATCCGAAACAAATATGCTTCAAGGACTATTTCCAACTCACATCGATTTGTTGGCGTGGTAATAGTGATTAGATGATGGAAGGTCAACCCTTGTATTGGCCATTTTCGTTCCAGAAACCTAAAAAATGAGTCATATCAGGAATTTGTACTAACTTGCGGACAAAATGATTCAATTCGGAGTATCAATTCGGTACATTTACGGCGTCTACGAGCTGGCCAGTCCCGTGAATCAAACTTAGCCAGATCTGGATGTTATTGATGGAAGAAGACGAAACCAATAGTGAAGATCCACTTGTCTTTTTAATAACCGGCACAGTCAAACAGCGAGATTCAATCAGTTTGATTCCGTTCAATGCCCTGCTGGTGGCTGCCGATGATGATTCCGCAGTTAGAAACTGCCTGAATGCCCTGGCGCGGGAGGGGCATCAGGAAGCAAATCTTGATCAGATTGGCAATCTGCTTGATCGGCCGGAAGAAGAGAAGTTCCAGAATGCTTACGATGCAGCCGTGGCTGGTGAAGTCGCGCTGGTGTTTTTTAAACCGGAAACGCATTAGCAAGATGCGCCAACCTGAAAAGAAAAAGGCCACTCAAACGGAGCGGCCTTTCTGTTTTCTTGAAAGGACTGGCCCCTACTCTGCGGCTTCGCCTTCAGATTTTTCCTCGATCAGCGGTACTGATTCCGCCTGTTTGCGACGCTCGTCCAGAATGAGATCATCGCGCTGATTGGCCAGACGGCGAACCTTGGACATCAAACCGCCAGTGCCCGCCGGGATCAAGCGCCCAACAATGACATTTTCCTTGAGACCTTCCAGCGTGTCTGATTTACCCTGAACGGATGCCTCGGTAAGAACGCGGGTTGTCTCCTGGAAGGAAGCGGCAGAGATAAAGGACCGTGTCTGCAGGCTCGCCTTGGTAATGCCGAGCAGTACCGGGTTGCCGCTGACAGGCTTTTTCTTCTCTTCAAGCAGCCGCTCATTGAGAATATCCATCTCGATGCGATCGATATGTTCACCGGCGATCAAGCCGCTATCACCAGCATCAGTGATTTCAACCTTCTGCAGCATCTGTCGGACAATCACTTCAATGTGCTTGTCATTGATAACAACACCCTGCAGGCGGTAAACCTCCTGGATCTCATTAACGAGATAGGACGCCAGCGCCTCAACACCCTTAATGGCAAGAATGTCGTGCGGGGCGGGGTTTCCATCCAGGATATAATCACCCTTCTCAATGGTATCCCCATCCTGAAGGTGGAACGGCTTGTTCTTTTGAATCAGATATTCAACAGGTTCCTGTGTCGAATCATCGGGTTCAATCGAAATGCGCCGCTTGTTCTTGTAGTCACGGCCAAAGCGGATTGTGCCGTCAATTTCAGCGATAACGGCATGATCCTTTGGACGCCGCGCCTCGAACAGTTCGGCAACGCGAGGCAGACCACCCGTAATATCCTTGGTCTTTGCACTTTCCATTGGGATACGGGCAAGGACATCACCGCCTGAAACGGCGGCGTCGGGTTCGACCGAAAGGATTGCATCGACCGAAAGCATGAAACGTGCGTCAGTTCCGCGATCCAATTTGGCGATCTCGCCTTTCTTATCCTTGATGACAATTGCCGGTTTCAAATCCGCCCCACGCGGATTAGCCCGCCAATCGACGACAACACGCTTGGTGATACCGGTTGATTCATCAGCTGTCTCGGTAACCGAGATACCGTCAATCAGATCCTCGAACTCGACCGTTCCGCCGACTGCGGTAAGAATTGGTCTGGTGTAAGGATCCCATTCGGCAATCCGCTGTCCCTGTTTGACCATGTCTCCATCGTCAACCAGCAGTTTGGAGCCGTAAGTTACCCGGTGAGAAGCTCGCTCTACGCCCATCTCGTCCTCGATCACGACAGCCATGTTTCTGCCCATGACCATGAGCCGCTTGTCGGA
>JBPCWJ010000219.1:0-7455 GCA_051009635.1 Rhizobiaceae bacterium | reverse complement strand
TTACGCATCTGTTCAACGCGATGAGCCCGTTCACGCACAGGGAGCCGGGGATGGTAGGTGCAGCCCTCAATAATGGTTCGCTTTATACCGGGTTGATTGCCGACGGGTATCATGTCGATCCGGCGGTCATAGAGATTGCCCTTGCCGCCAAACGTGGACCGGCAAGGATATTTCTGGTGACCGACGCAATGTCGTCTGTGGGTACTGACATGACCGAGTTTCATCTCAATGGCCGTCGGATCATTCGTTCTGATGGCAAGCTGACGCTGGAGGATGGTACGCTCGCCGGTGCCGATGTCGACATGCATGCCGAAGTTTTGTTCATGCATGACAAGGCCGGTCTGGAGCTGGAGGAATGTCTGCGAATGGCATCCCTTTATCCGGCGCGGTGCATGGGGGTAGAAAAACAGTTGGGTAATTTGAAGCCCGGTGCCAAGGCAAATTTTGTCCACCTTTCTCCTGAAAATAATCTAAGCGGCATCTGGTTGAATGGGCGTTTGGTCGACAGGTCCTGATCCTTGCAGCCGGCGCCTGAAGTTAGAGCGCTTCTTGTATAAATGGAAGCAGTTTGAGCGCCGGAATTTTGGTCTCTGACAAGGAGCGCTCTAGTCGTTTCCCGCTTGAATGAGTGCCATTGCCTCTTTCATTGCAGCCCGGAATTCAGCGCGGTCATATATGTTATTGTGATCAGCTCCGGTAATTACGCGATCCAGTACCAGGTTCGGAACATTGGGACGAAGGGCTTCGGTCCGGTCCGGAAAAACGACATTGTCATTTTCTGCGGCAATGATGGCCGTTGGTGTTGAATTGTCACGAAGGTCATCAACAGGTTCCATGTCATGGCGGAAAAGCCATCTTACCGGTAACCAGGGGAACTGTCCGATGGCCAGTTTTCTTAGTGAATCGAAGGGTGTGACGAGTATCAATCCGGCAAGCTTCCGATTTCCCGCAAGGTGCGCGGCAACGCCTGAGCCGATGCTGAACCCAATAGCTACAATCGGTCTGGTACCGAACTGTTCCTGCAAATGATCAAAGATAAGCAGGGAGTCAGAAAGCAGGTGCGCGGCAGTTGGGCTTCCGGTACTTGGACGATAACCGCGATAATGGAAGACAACGACATCATTGGCAGGAAACAGGGAGTGCAGATAGGTCGCTGCCACCTGGGCATTCCATGCATTTCCACCGAAACCAAGAATTACCGGCTTGTCTTTGGTTTGCCCATCTACCGGTTTGAGATGGATACCCTTCAATTGCACCTTGTCACTTACGTCCAGTTCGAGCAGGTCGCCCGATTCGGGATTGAAAGGAACGGAATTCGTGGCGAACTGTGCGGGAAAAAGCATCCGGTTTTGAAGCAGGAATGCCATGGCAACCATGCCAAAATAGGCAATCAGAATACCGATAAGGAATTTTGCCAATATCTCGCCTCGCAGTCGGCTGTGTAGTGTATTCCAATATATATTCGGTTGAGTTGTATACGGATTCAAGCCGGTCACAACGTGGAAATTCATGCGACAAAAACTGCTTGCCATTTACCGGGGTCGTAAGCCCCCTAAATTGTTTATAGTTTCATTGACCAGTTCATACGCCTTGAGCTTTGTCGTCTTGTTGTAAGCTGGGGTCAGAATCCATTGATTTGAAGGAGGTGTCATGGCGGGTGAAATGAGGGAGCAAATACTCCACACAGAGCATAATATAGATCCGTCTCCCCGCTCTTACGCACCTGGCGTCAGCCTCCTGGGCCGCAGCCGGTTTGACCTGGATGAGCTGACATTGATCAATGCCAAAGACGTGGAGCGCTGGCTGTTCAGTACAGACAGCAAGGGGATTGGCACTCGCGATTTTATTGTCGAGTTTGCCTGCAAACTCATGAAAGCAGGGCTTGGTGTGGACCGGTTCATCCTGAATGTAGGCACACTTCATCCTCAAGCTTATGGCTATGCGTGGCATTGGAATACCGTTGATGGCATATGCGATGAAATCCAGATAGACCAGAATACATTGCTGTCAGATGCATTCCGAAAGAACCCCATTTGCCGGGTCATAGAAAATGGCGAAACAATCCGGGTAAAGCTGTCGGGAGAGGATGTAGAGGGTCTGAGTCCTCTCATGAAGGAGCTCGCTGCTTCCGGCTTTTCGGAATATGTTGCGCTTCCCCTTTCGGCGAGCGGGGACAACTACAATGCGGTCACCCTTTCTACCTGTCAGGCTAATGGCTTCAGTGCCGGACAGTTGGAAACCTTGATGCGCCTTCTCGACATTTTTGCATTGCATGTCGATCGGCACATCATTAGCAGGATTGCAAAAAATATTTCCTATACCTATTTGGGACGTGAGGCCGGAGAGAAGGTCGTCAGCGGTACAATCAAGCGTGGTGCGGGCGTATCCATAGACGCGATTGTCTGGAGTTCAGACATGCGCGGTTTCTCGAAATTGTCCGAGAAACATGACAGTCGAACCATCGCCGAGGTATTGAATAACTATTTCTCCGTAATGGCTGAAGCAGCAATCCGGCAGGGTGGCGATGTGCTGAAATTTATCGGTGACGGAATGCTGGCAGTATTTCCGCTTTCCGACTTTGCCTCTCCAGAACAAGCCGCAAGCGCTGCAGCTATCGCCGCACAGGATGCCGTTAAGCAACTTGCTGAAAAGAACGAGCAAATGTCAGATGTTGCGGACTGGCCGCAAATGCAGACCGGTATCGGTCTGCACATAGGCGAGGTTTTCTTTGGAAATATTGGTGCAGAAAGGCGCCTGGATTTTACCGTAATTGGACAGGCCGTTAACGTTGCCAGCCGGATCGAAGGTCTTTGCAAGCCGCTGAAACGCAGCATACTTGTGTCATCAGCCGTGGCTGATCTGTTGGAAGATGGGGTCGAATCACTTGGAGTGCATGCCTTGGGTGGTATGCAAGCAACCGAGGAAATTTTCGCATTGCCGGACGAACATTAAATGTAATGAGTGTTTTCTAGTCAATCAGACCAAGCTCTTTATCAGTTGCTGTTCCTGAATATTTGTCCCGAGGTGGCCACGGCCGATCTGCCCAATCTGGACTGGAGGTGAAACTTGAAATATTGCGGCCTTTGAGCAGCGCTCCGTTACCTGCACCTAGCGCATAGTCATAATAAAGTTTGACGATTTCTTCTTCGCAAACCTGTTGTGTTGTGGGATTTGCCATACAGGCTTCGTGCCAAACGCGCGCCCGTGCAAAGTGTTTATCTTCCGGCAGGGAAAAACCTTCATAATAGTCGAGAAACCAAAATCGCTTGAAAATCGGTGTGAACACGGCCTCCGCAAGACCAAAATCCTCAAACAGATATGTTCCTTTCGGATTGTGCTCGCTCAAGAAATCGTCGATGTCCCTATAGAGGTTCAACAGCTTTTCAAGAAATCCGTCACGCTGTTCAATGTCCTGATTCATAACAAATTGATATCCAGTCGAGATTAACGAAGCTTCCTTCGCAATCAGCATGGATTCGATTGCATGCTCATGTGGATCGGAACGGCGAAGCGCTTCTCCATCAAGAACTTCATCGAAGTAACGGAGTATCACCAGGCTTTCCTTAAGTATGTCGCCGTTCGGTGCTTCCAACACAGGGAGTGCTGTTGTACCTCGTGTTTTGCGAAGCAATTCGGGGTCGCGTGGCTTGGTGATGTCCACCATTCGAAATTCGACGGCATCCTGCTGGCCACGCAATGTCAGAAGGATTTCCAGGCGTTGTGAAAATGGGCAAACGGGTATGTGATAGACAATATGGCCAGTCATGATTTAGCGGGAATAGTCCATTAGTTACTCTATTGGATAGAGTTTCATTCCATTACTTCGATGAATCAATATTGTTTTTGTTTGGTGCAATCTGAAGAGCCAAATTGATCAGGTTCGAAATTTTGTCGGCCGGTGCTGTTGCTGCAACATATTTGTCCGGTCTCAACAGAATCGCATGATCCAGATAATCTGCGAATGGCTTTCCGGAGAGCAAGCGGTTTGCATCCCTTACACTCGGAAAGCTTGAGGCGACAGCCTTGTTCCACTCCGGTGTAATTCCTAATGTTTTTATACCAATACTCTCCAGCCTGGCGAGCTGCGTTTGGTCCAGTAATTTGTCAGGAAATTCAGAAAACAGGATTATTGCGGCCTGGTTCCCGATTATCTCGTCGAGCAATGCAATTTTGCCATTGGGGTGTTCGATGACCGGCTGGGGAAACAAGGTGCCAATAATCGTTTTCTTACTGGATTTACCATCAGGCCAGACAAGCCCTTTTTCAAATCGGGGTCTGGGCTTGAAACGCATTTCGCTCACATAGCTCTTGATTGCCGGCATCAAGCCGAGCATGTGAAAAACCGACCTTGTCAATGCTCCCTTGAATCTTGATTGTGGCATCATCACAGCACCCAGCCGCAAGGCAAGCTTGATCATGGCTTCGGCATGGGGCTTTCGTTCAAGTTCATAACTATCCAGAAATTCGGCAGGTGTCTCAGATTTCGTAGCAACTGTCAGTTTCCAGGCCAGGTTTTGCGCATCGCGCAATCCACTGTTCAAGCCCTGACCGGCAAAGGGTGGGGTCAGATGTGCAGCGTCACCCGCCAGAAATACCCGTCCCTTGCGCCAACTATTCGCTGACCGGGCATGGAAGGAATAGACAAGAATACGCCTTATGGGTTGGTCCTTGTCAGGTCCGAAATCTGCCATCAACTGCCGCGCAACAGATTCTGTTTCCATCTGATCCCTTGTTTCGCCCGCATTCAATCTGAATTCATAACGTCGAATCCCACCCGGACCGGGCAGCGTTATGCATGGGCGATCGGCGTTGCAAAAGACTTCGGTATGAAAACTGCGATTGAGTGTTGTTACCAGATCCACGATCAACCAGGGCTCTGCAATACTGGAACCGACCATCTCCACGCCAAGCAGTTTGCGGGTGGTCGATCTTCCGCCGTCACACCCCACCATGTATTTGGCATGGATCGTAATTTTCCGGTTTTGTTTGCCGAGTAGGGTTGCGGTTACCTGATCATCTTTCTGTTCAATTCCGTTCAGGGTATGACCAAATTTCAGGATTACATGTCTGTGGGCAGACAGGCCTTCGCACAGGATTGCTTCCAGCTCTGGTTGCTGGAAAGCATTTCGCTTATCAAATCCGAATTCCCTGGTAGCCGGTTTGACCGTTGCGAACACCTTGCCGGCTGGTCCCTTGTAAAGCGATCCATATCCCTTCTGCGTGATATTTTGGACCTGCGAAGAAAGCCCGGCAGCTTGCAGCGAGCGCATAGATTCATCATCAATGGAAACTGCGCGCGGAGCATCCACTGTTGACGCATTCCGTTCAGCGACAATCGTCTTCACACCCATGCAACCGAGCAGGTTCGCCAATAGCAAACCCGTAGGGCCTGCTCCGACTATGAGTACATCTGTTTTCACGATTCCATGCCGGTGTATTGCTGAAGTGCTGCCCTAAAGAGCAGCCTCATCAACCACATTGTTTACCAGGGTACCGACCTTACCGCAGTCGACTTCGACGGTGTCGCCGGGTTTCAGGTATATTGGCGGTTCGCGCTTGAAGCCGACCCCTCCTGGTGTGCCGGTAACAATAACATCGCCGGGCATTAGCGGTGTAAATGTCGAGGCGTAGTTTATGATTTGCGGAATGGAGAAGATCAGATCAGACAATTTCGCCTGCTGCATTACCTGGCCATTCAGGCGGGTTTCGATTGGCAATTGCGAATAGTCACCGACTTCATCCGGCGTTACGAGATAGGGGCCAAATGCGCCAGTGCCGGAAAAGGTCTTGCCCGGCGTGAACTGTATGGTGTGCTTTTGCCAGTCGCGAATGCTGCCTTCATTGTAGCAGGAGTAACCGGCGACATGGTTCAGCGCATCACTCTCGGCAATGTTACGGCCACCGCGTCCAATGGTAATTGCCAGCTCTCCCTCATAGTCAAAGTGATCACTGACTTTGGGTTTGATCATGGATTGTCTGTGCCCAATCTGGGAATCTGGAAAGCGTACAAATATTGAGGGATGATCGGTTGCGCTGCGACCTGTCTCCTCGCGGTGCTTTTGGTAGTTCAACCCGACACACAGGATTTTTCCAGGATCCGGTATGACCGGTAGAAAGGTTATGTCGGACAGTGAAAAATCCGGGGAGCGCTCAGCGCAATACGCTTCAGCTTCCCCAAGCAGTTCAGCAGATATCGCGCGTTTGAGGCTTCTGGCTCCCGGCTTCAATTTGCCGGTCAGATTGATAATTCCGTTTTCCTTGACAGCGCCAAAACCGACCCGTCCCATTCGCACGAAGCTGACAAACTTCATTTCAAACACCCTTTTACAGAATTGCTTTTTGGAATTCTCCTGATCGCAGAATTCATGATCGCATGATTGCCTTTCCCCAAAGATTAAGCGTTCTTTCGCTTTGGGGCCATTCCTTGACTGGCCGGCCACGGATCGTCTCGAGTTCTGCGGAGACTTCGATCCAGTTGCCGTCCGGATCCTCGATAAAGATGAACAGATTGTTTCCGGGGCCATGACGTCCCGGTCCCCACATCAACTGAATATCATGTGCGGCGAAGTGGTCACACCAATCGCGGATATAGTTCCATTCGCCAGCTTCATAAGAGTGATGATCCACGCCCTGCCGATCGGATTTGAAACAGGCAATTGTGTGATGTTCATGATTAGCGGTCGTAAAGCAGGTCGCCAGTGAACCATCATCGTGCAAAACCCGGTCAGTAACCTCAAAGCCAAGCTTTCCGGCATAAAACTTCTGGAAGGCTTCCACATCCAGCGAGGCAAATGTCAGATGCTGGACGGGCCCGACCAGCCAGCCAGCCTCTTCATTTTCGGTGGATGCAACACCGAAGCAAATCCTGTTACCATCGGGGTCCTGAACTGCAAATGCCGTATTGTCAAAGAAAGGGTTTTCGGCTGGAAACATTGGCACATCGGTTTGCGAGAGATGTTCTCGCATCAATTCGAGAGCATCTGAATTCCGGCAGGTAAATCCAGCATAGGCGAAACCCTTGTCCTGGCCGGGAATGATGATGATTCTCCGACCTGATCCTTCACAACGCCATGCCGTACCGTCATCGGAAATGACCGGCATGTCCATTACCGAATGATAGAATTTTGCCAATCGTTCCGGGTCGGAACTTTCCATCGCGATATGATGCAAGAATATGTTTGCCTGAGATGCGCTGAACATCGCTACATACTCCATTTTCCTAAAATATGATAATTTGGAACAATACTAATATTCATTTTATCATAAAATGCAAATTCAGTCTGAAACGCTTGCGGTTATTTCTTCCACATCCAGTTGCATTTGATTTTCAATCAGCTTGGCGAAAGACCATAAATTCGCAAACACTTTCGGCAAAATATCAATGGATGCTGTTTCATCCACAAATATGCAGCTTAGCGACGCTTCGATGCCCAGTTCCCTATTGCTTACTGGCAC